>JAHJNP010000072.1 GCA_018820745.1 Gammaproteobacteria bacterium | reverse complement strand
GCGTCGACGCCGTTCTCGAACGCGCCGATCTTGTGCTGCGCGGCCGGCGCGCGCTGTTGCAGCAGCGCCGCCTCGGCGTTCGACACCAGCAGGGTGGCGTCGAAATCCTGCGCCATTCGCGCCTCCCATGCCGCCAGCTTGCGGCCTTCGCGGGCGTACAGCCACGACAGCGGCCAGCGCTGGGTCGGCGCGTATTGCGTCCACTTGTCGGAATCGACATCGACCATGTCGAGCACGCGGCGCGCGAGGCCGGCCGGCATGAACTGCGCCATCGCCGAAGAGAACGCCAGCCCGCGCGTCACTGCGCCGGAGGCGGCGAGTTCATGCGCCCAGCGGGCAAGTTCGCGGTTGCGGTAATACGGCAGGGTCAGTGCCTCGCCGCTCAGCAGGCCGACCAGGCTTGCCAGTTTGGCGCGGCGCGGGTGCAGCGGCAGCAGCTTGATCGATGCGCAATACGGTTTCAGCGCGTCCCGGTACTTCCAGTCGTCGGGGTCGTCGACGAAGGCGCCGAGGTGGATTTCATAGCGTGCGGATAGGTGCCGCAGCAGATTGAACGAGCGGATCTTGTCGCCCTTGTTGGGCGGAAACGGGATGCGATGCGCGAGAAACAGCAGGCCTTCCATGCGTCAGCCCAGATTCTTGACGATATGCGGCCCGATCACATTGGCGAGCGCCAGCGGCATTTTTTTCCAGGCCAGGATGAACAGGCGGTACCTGGGGTTGAGCGGGTTGATTTCGGGGACGTCCGTGTCGGTCACCAGAAAATACTCGTAATGCAGCGGCGTCGGCTCGAAGCCCCAGTTCTTCTTGAAGTCGAACGAGCCGGTGCCGCGCTTGCTGCGACCGAAGTCGAACACGCGCAACCCGCGCTCGCAAGCGCGCCGCATCAGGTCCCAGTACATGAAGTCGTTGCCGGCCACCGCACGCGCGGCATCGACGCCGCCGCCGTAATACGGCAGCACTTCGTCGCGGAAATAGAACGACATCACGCTGGAGATGACTTTGCCGTCGAGCGTGATGGTCAGCACTTCGCAGTCGTCGCCGAATTCGTCCTTCAGCAGTCGAAAGAATTTGCGCGAAAAAACCGGCGTTCCCAGGCGGTGCACGCTCGCCGAGTAGGCCTCGAAGAAGCGCGTGGTGTCGGCGTCGATCTGGCCGGTGAGCCCGGCCTTAATGCCCTTCCTCACCATCGCCCGCTGCTTGCGCGGGATGGCGTTCATGTTGGCCTCGATTTCGGGTTTAATGGCTTTCTTGAACGTGACGTACAAGTCCTTGGTCGGCCAGTGGGCATGCTGCGCGATCTGGTTGCGGTATTCGAGTGCGCCCACCTTGAGCGTGCCGGCGAGCGCCTGCGCGGCCTCGTCGAGTGCGCGGAAGGCGGCGTCGTGGTCGGCCAGGATGCCGCCATAGGCGCAGAATGGCAGCGAGCCGAGGCCGTGGCCGAACAGCCAGCTGTTGATTTCGGCCAGCGGCAGCACCCCCACCACCTCGCCGCCGCGCTCGGCCAGCAGGAAATGGGTGCGGTGGCCGAACGCCTCCTCGATCACGCGGCGCCAGCCGGCGCGGTGAAAAAAGGTCGCGTCCGGATGCGTGTTCACATAGGCGTCCCAGCGCGCGAGGTCGCTGGTTTCCAGCGACCGCACCGTGACGTCAGCCGACAACGCGGCAGGAAATTCGGCCTGCATGTTCAACCCGATTTCTCCGTCTGGATGCCAGCGCATGAAGGGGCACCTGCCGGGCGGGACTGCAGGAGGGCGGGCCTCCTACAGGGGTGTTTTGGGAAACCCAGGTTCATTTTTCAGCCAGGAACACGCGGTCGACGCGGTCCCATTCAAAATCGTTCAGCAATTGGCGCAGTCTGCCCGGCATGCGTTGCAGATTGACGTAATGGCGAAAGCGCGTCTTGGCCGACAGGCCGCGCTGGCGCGGCTGACCGGCGTCGAGCTCCCAGGGGTGGAAATAGAACATGCACGGCGTCTGGTCCTGCGTATTGACGCGCCGCAGCATCCAGCGCGAGACTTCATACGGCAGCAGGCGGAACCAGCCGCCGCCGGCAGCGGGCAGGTTGCGGCCCATCAACGGCAGCGTGGTCGGCGGCAGTTCGAGGATGCCGGCCTCGCCATTGGGCCGGTGCGGAAAGCGCGGCGCGTCGGGCATGCCGTAGTGATCGTGTTTGACGGGATAGATGCTGGAGCTGTACACATAGCCGGCGTTTTCCAGTTCATCGACCGCCCACCAGTTGTTCTGGTTGATGGAAAAGCTCGGCGCGCGATAGCCGCGGATGGCGACGCCGCCGAGGTCCTCGAGGAGGCGCTTGGCGTGGGTGATGTCGTCGCGGAATGCGGCCGGCGTGAGGTCGGAGACGCGCTGGTGGCCGTAGCCGTGGCTGGCGAGTTCGTGGCCGCCGTCGACGATGCGCCGCACCACCTGCGGGTAGCGCTCGGCGATCCAGCCGAGGGTGAAGAAAGTAGCCTTGCTGTCAGCGTCGTCGAGCAGGCCGAGGATCGCGTCGACGTTGCGCTCGACCCGGCACGGCAGGCTGTCCCAGTCTTCGCGGCGGATGTGCGGGGCAAACGCCGAGACCTGAAAATAGTCCTCGACGTCGACCGACATGGCGTTCTTGATCGGCCCAGCCATCACGCAGCCCGTGTCCCTTTCCGCTGCGGCAGCCAGCCCTGCAGGGTATGCGCAATGCGCATCGCCGCGCGACCATCCCAGTATTCCGGAATGCGCCCGGCCTTGCCGCCGTGGGTCATGACGTCGTTGAACGCCGCCCGGATCGCAGCGGGATCGGGTCCGACCAGGGTGTTGGTGCCTTCGGCGATCGTGATCGGACGTTCGGTGTTCTCGCGCAGGGTGAGGCAGGGCACACCCAGCGCGGTGGTTTCTTCCTGGATCCCGCCGGAATCGGTGAGCACCAGTCTGGCATCGCGCATCAGGCCGAGCATTTCCAGATAGCCGAGCGGCGGCAGGATGTGCAGGCCGTCGAGGCGGGCGGTGAACCCGAATTTCTCGATGTTGCCGCGGGTGCGCGGATGCAGCGGCATCACCACCGGCAGGGTGCGGTTGATTTCGCCGATCACATCGAGCAGCCCGGCAAGCGTAGCGGGGTCGTCGACGTTGGACGGCCGATGCAGCGTCAGCACCGCATACTGCGGCAGCTTCGTGCCGAGGGTGTGGCTGCCCGGCACCGCATGTTCGAGATTGCGATACAGGGTGTCGATCATCACGTTGCCGACGAACTCGACACGCGCGGGGTCGATGCCTTCGCGCACGAGGTTGGCGAGCGCGCTCTTTTCGGTGATGAACAGCAGATCGGAAATCTGGTCGGTCAGCACGCGGTTGATTTCTTCCGGCATGCCGCGGTCGTAGCTCCTGAGGCCGGCTTCGACGTGGATCACCCGCACGCCATGCTTGGCCGCCACCAGCGCGCAGGCAATGGTGGAGTTCACATCGCCCACCACCAGCACCGCCCGCGGCTGCACGCTTTCGAGCACCGGCTCGAAGCGCTTCATCACCTCGGCGGTCTGCACCGCATGGCTGCCGGAGCCCACTTCCAGGTGATGATCGGGGCGCGGGATGCCGAGGTCGGCAAAGAAACTGTCGCTCATCGCCGCGTCGTAATGCTGGCCGGTGTGCAGCAGCTGGGCGGCGATCCCGGTCTCGGCCAGCGCGGCCATCACCGGGGCGATCTTCATGAAATTCGGGCGCGCGCCGGCGACGCATAAAACCTGGGTCATGACTGGGAAGTGCTGTCTTGGTTGTCTGGCGGCGCAGCTTCGTCCGCCGCCGCATTGCGCTCGCTCACGGTATACAGAATCTTGCGCACGATGGGCAGGATGCGGTTGACCGAACGTTCCATCTGCTCGACCCGCTGGGTCAAAAGCGCGGCATCTTCGTTGTGCAGCATGCCACCGCTGGACGCCCCCCCGTTGATGCCGGCGGCACCATGAAAGTCCTGATGCGCGACCTCGTTCTTCAGATCGGCGATGACTTCGTTGACCTCGGCTTCGCCGAAATGGGTCTTCTCTTCGAGAAAACCGAACAGCAGCAGACGGTCGCAGGTGGTGTTGATGCGGCGCGGGATGCCGCCGGTAAAACGGTGCAACGCGGCAAAAGCTTCCGCATCGAAGGTGGGATTGCCCTGCCAGCCGACGGTGCGCAGGCGGTGTTCGATGTAGCCGCGGGTCTCGTCCGCATCGATCGGCCCCAGGTGATACGAGGCCACCACGCGCTGGCGCAGTTGCTGCATGTCGGGGCTTTGCAGGATGCCGCGGAACTCGGGCTGGCCCAGCAGAAAGGTCTGGATCAGCGAGCGCTCGTTGTTCTGGTAGTTGGACAGCATGCGCAGCTCCTCGACCGCGCGCGGGGTCAGGTTCTGCGCCTCGTCGACCACCAGCAGGGCGCGTTTTCCCTGGCGAGTGGCCGCGATCAGAAACTCTTCCAGGTTCTTCAGCAGCGCCGACTTGGTCAGGCCCTCGTGCTCCAGCCCGAACGAGGCGGCGACGCTGCGCAGCGTGTCTTCGGCATCCAGCTGGGTCGACACCAGCTGCGCGGCGATCAGGTTGTGGGCCTCGAGCTGGCGAAACAGATTGCGCACCAGCGTGGTCTTGCCGGCGCCGACCTCGCCGGTGATGACGATGAAGCCCTCACCGAGCGACAGGCCGTAATCGAGATACGCCATCGCCCGCTTGTGCCCCTTGGAACCGTAGAAAAAACGCGGGTCGGGGTTGAGCTGAAAGGGTTTGGCGCTGAAGCGGTAGTAATCTTCGTACATGAACGGTCCGTTTTCTGAGGGTGGCACAGCCCGTGTGCACGCAGGATGCGAAGCAACGGCTGTGCCATGCCGGAAGACTGGTCAGAAGCGCATGTTGACCGAGGCCGTGAGGCGGTTTTCCTCGTAGTCGGCATCCGCCGCATTCGAATCCCGTTGGGTATGGCGGAAAATCAACGCGCCGTTGAGCTTGTCGGCAAAGCTGTGGTTGAGGCCAAGACTCAGACTGACAAGGTCATCCTCTCTGGGCGCCCCGCCTGCTGTCAGCAATATATCCGTGCTGGTGCGGCTGAGCGACAGGCTGCTGCGGGCCGTTGTTCTGGGAGACAGCCGATAGCTGACGGAACCCGTCACGCCCACGACCTGGTCCTCTGCGTCGCCGAGTAGTTGATAGAAACGGCGCGTGTCATAGGCGGACAGCCCGAACCCCAAACGGCCCACGTCCCAAGACACCCCCGCAGTCAGACCCTTGATGATGTAAACGCCATTGGCAATCGAAGTAGGGAAGCCTGCCTCAATCAAATCAGTGGTTGAAACGCCGTAATTATCACGGTAAATAAACGCCAGCAGCCCGGCCGGATAAGGCCCGATGCAATTCGGCGGAGGCAATTCTGCAAGGTCGGAGGCGGGGGGAAAATGAGGAGCCGTCGCACACACGAAATATAGCTGGCTGCTTTGGTCCAGAAGTGTCTGCGTGATATCGCTGACATCCTCGTAATAGCGCACCGTCCAGCGTGACTTGCGGGTGCGATGGCTGCCTGAAAAACTGTAGGTGTTGCCGAAATAACGCTCGCCCACCGAGGCCTCTACGCTGGTGCGACGCGTGGGCGCCCAGCCGAAACCCGCGCTCCAGGAGGAGCCATCGGTGTCGGTAGCGCTCAGGTACTCGTTCCAGTCCTGCCCCACCGTGCCGAACACCCGGAATTTGCGGGTCAGCGCATAACCCACACTGGCGCTGGCGCGCTCGAAGGTGGTGTCGTCATTGGCGGCGGCGGTGGCCGCATTGCGGTTTTCGGCCTTGCGGATGGAGTAATTCAGGCCCCAGCTCAGGTCGGTAAAGCGTGTGCCGCTGGTCAGCCCCGCCGAAGCGGCATTCACGGTGGAACTGGCGGCAACGTCATTCTCGAAAATCGCGCCGCTGTTGGTGTAGCGCGCCTGGGCATTGGCAAAGGTGCCTAGGCGCTTCTGGATGTAGGGGCTGATCGAATAGGTGCCGACGGTGGCGCGGTTGCTGTCGTTGATTTCGGCGTCGGCCGGCGAGCCGAACAGCGAAATCAGCTCCTGCGAGATGCGCGCATTGCCGTCGATGAACAGGAAATCCTCGATCAGCTCGGCTTTACCGATGGCATTGAACCTGTGATTGAGGTCGGTGCTTTCGTCCTCGCCGACACGCGCCACCCCCGTCAGGCCGTATTGCAGCGTGGCCTGTACGCGGCGCGAACCCTCGGAGCGCAGGGTAAAGCCCGGCGTCACGCTAAGGATCAGCGCATTTTCCGGGTTGGTTTCGCTTTGCTTGGCATTGTCGGTATAGGTGGCCGATGCGCCGACGCTGCGCTCAAGGCGCCAGTCGAGGGCGTGCGCGGGCATTGCAAAAGCCATCGCCATGAAAATAAAGCCCGCGCCTGCCGGGAAAGCCGGGCTGCGCAGGCGCGGCTTATTTGCCGTAACTGCCATAGTAGCCATAGTAATAATCTGCGCCCGGGGTCGGCGTGGTCTTGTTCAGCAACATGCCCACGACTTCGCATGACTGGATGTGGCTCAGGGCTTCACGCACCGCCTCCTGCGAGGTCCGCTCGGCCTCCACCACCATGACGATCTGCCCCATGTGGGTGGCCAGCACGCTCGATTCGCTGGTGGCCAGCAACGGCGGCGAATCGAACAGGATGATGCGGTCCGGATAGCGGTTGCCGATATCCTCGATCAGGCGGGTCATGGCGGCGCTGGCCAGCAGCTCGGTCGCGCGCTTGTAGGTGCGCCCGGCAGGCAGCACGGTCAGCTTGGCGATATCGGTGCGGATCAGCACGTCGGACAGCTTCAGGTCCTTGTCCTGCAGCACGTCGAGCAGACCCTTGTCGGCGTGGATGCCGAGATACTCGGGGATGCGCGGCTTGGCGACGTCGGCGTCGATCAGCAGCACGGTGCGATCCATTTCCATCGCCATCGAAATGGCCAGGTTGATGGCGCAGAAGCTTTTGCCTTCACCCGGCAGCGAACTGGTGACCATGATGAGGTTGCCGTTCTTGACCCGCGCGGCGCCCTGGCCGAAGGCATTGGCGATGAGCGGACGCTTGATGATGCGGAACTCTTCGGCGATCTGGCTTTTCTCGGCATCCGGCGACACCACGCCCATACGGTGCAGGCGTGCCAGGTTGATCGACTGCACCTGACTGTTGCCTTCCTGCACGGCGTCGGCATCCGCCACATTGAATATCGGTTCGACCGGGGTGGCGACAAAGGGCGCAACGTGACCACTACGCTGCTTGTTGAGCGCATTTTCGATCAGGCTGGCATCGTGGCCGGAATCGCTGTTGCCCTCCCCGGGCGCTGGGCGGGGTGCACCGCCGCCTATCTTGCCGGCTGCTTTTTCAATAATGCTCATGGTTTCTCCTAGCCTGCGCGCGACACAACCAGTTGCAGGATCATCACGGCGCCATACGCGCCTATCAGGCCGCCCAACGCGGCCAGATAGGCCAGCAGGCCCTTGCGCTTGCGGCTGCGGCTTTCATTTGTTTCCACCCGCGCCACTGCGCCCAGCAACGGCAGTCCGGTCAGCTCTCGCAGGGCGCGGCGATCGGTCACGGTGCGCCGCATCTGGCTCAGCAGGAACGCCACAGCGATGCCGGCGGCGAGCCCGCCCAGCGTCACCAGCGACAACAACATCGGGCGGTTCGGCCATGCCGGCTGGCTCGGTACAAAGGGCGGATCGATCACGCGGAAATCGACGGTGTCGGTCTTGCTTTCCACTTCACCGGACATGGTGACCGATTCGCGGCGTTTCAGCAGGGCATCGTAGTTCTGCCGATAGACGTCATAGTCGCGCATCAGCTGGGTGTAATCCTGCTCCACCTGCGGAATCATGTTGGACGCATTGCGCAGCTCGCCGTAGCGGCGCTGGTATTCGGCCACCCGGGCTCCCAGCGACGACACCGTGGCATCCGCTTCGGCGATCGCGACGGTGAGTTGTTGGTAGACCGGGTTCTGGATTCTGGCGCCAGCAGGATCGGCCTTGCGCTCAGCCAGATCGATTTTCTTCTGCTCTTCCAGTTTCGCGATCAGCCGCTTGGTCGACTGGATGTCGGGGTGCAGGTCGGTGTATTGCAGGCGCAGCTGGTCCATCTGCTTTTCCAGCGCCTGAATGCGGCCGTCGATCTCGCTGTTGCTTGACGCCATCGCTGCGGCGGTGAGCTCGGGCTCTTCATCCTCCAACTGGCGTTTGAGCTGGTTGCGACGGTTGACGGCTTCCTGCTGGTCCAGCTGCGCCTGGCGCAGTTGCGCCGAGGTTTCGGCCAGCTTGGCGTAGTAGCCGCCACCCTGCCCCGGCATCATGCCGATGTGCGTCTGCTTGAATTCCTTGAGCGCGTTTTCGGCATCGGTGAGCTTCTGCTGATATTGCTGCAGCTGTTCCTCGATGAAGCGCTGCGAACTGGAAATATCCTGGCGGGTTTTGCCGAGGCTGGTTTCCACAAAAATGGTCAACAGCGATTGCACCACTTTCTTGGCCAGATCGCCGTTGGGATCCTGATAACTGATGGTGTAGAGGTTTTCGCGACCGGCGTCGGCAATGGCGATTCTGCTGGCCAGCCCGTTCAGCATTGCCTCGGTCTGCTCCGGTGTTTTGGCCCTTACGTCGAGATCGGTCATGCGCGCGACCTTTTCAAGCGTCGGCCGGCTGACCAGCTGGCGCGTCATCAGCTTGATCTGCTGCGTCACATTGGGCTCGGCCGCCAGCCCCGCCAGCAGCGGCTTCAACAGGGTTTGCGTATCCACATAGACGCGCGCCGACGCCTCATAGCGGTCGGGGATCGTCATCACCCAGGTCCAGCCGATGATGCACACCAGCCAGGCCACCGCCACGCCCCACCAGCGGCGGCGCCAGCTGGCCTTGGCATAGCCCAGAATTTGTTGAAGTACTTGATCCATAGAGACGTTCCATCAAAAAGTGCCGCAGAATGCGGCACAAACATACTTAGAACAGACTTTCAGGCACCACCAGCACATCACCCGGACGCATGTCGACGTTGGCTGAAATGTCGCCGCCCCGCAGCAGGTCTTCCAGGCGAACGCCGAGGCGTTCCTGCTTGCCGTTCTCGGTGCGCAGGATGTAGGCCTTGTTGCCCGCGGCAAAATCGGTGAGGCCGCCAACCGCGATCATCAGGTCGATCAGGCTCATTTTTTCACGGTAGTTCAGTGCCTGCGGCTTGGCCGCTTCGCCGACCACACGGAGTTGCTGGTCGAACGGACCGACGCCGCCGCCGACGATGACGGTGACGATGGGTTCCTGGATGTATTTTGCCAGCGCCTTTTCGATGTCGCGCGCCAGTTGGGTCGGGGTCTTGCCGGAAGCCTGCAGGTCCTCGATCAGGTTCATGGTCATCTTGCCGTCGGGGCGCACCGGGAAGCTGCCGGATACCTCGGGATTGCGCCAGACGAACACACTGACCGAGTCGCCCGGGCCGACCAGATAATTCCAGTCGAACTGCCCTGTGCGCTCGGGCGCGGGCGGATAGGTCGGCGTGCCGGCGCAGCCCGCCATGGCAACAACGGCCAGCACCACGCCAGCGCGTGCGATATGCTTGTTGATCGTAAACATGTCCACCCTCCCTTATATGCGGTTAATTCGCTGGCATTATGCCTGAGCGCGTTAAATCTGGTTACATCGTCAAAGGACTGTAAGCAAGCCTCAGGCCAAACTATAGACGCCCAGACGACCTTGTTAAGCAAAGACCGGCACCCGCCGTGCGCAGGCCGGACGTCGACAACCCGACACCGGTGTCGTAAGCCCGTCTCCTGCCGCGGTATCATGCCGTCCATGATCCCCCACGAAATCGACAGCCTCGACACCCTGCGTCTGCGCATCCGCGAATTCGCCCAGGCGCGCGCATGGGAAAGCTACCATACGCCCAAGAACCTGGTCATGGCGCTCTCCGTTGAAGTGGCGGAACTGCTGGAACCCTTCCAGTGGCTGACCCCGGAGCAAAGCCAGCACCTGAACGCCGAGCAGCACGAGGCGGTGCGCCAGGAAATCGCCGACGTGCTGATCTACCTGACCCGGCTGGCCGATCTGCTGGGCATCGATCTGCTGGAGGCCGCCGCCGACAAGCTGGCGCTCAATGCGCGAAAATACCCGGTCGAAAAATCGCACGGCAACGCCATCAAATATTCGGACTTCAAGAATGACTGACCTCTATTTCAAGCACCACGTTTTTTTCTGCACCAACCAGCGCGAGGACGGCGCCAAATGCTGCGGCGCGTCCGGCGGCCAGGCCATGCGCGACTACCTGAAGAAAAAGGTCAAGCAGGCCAACCTCAATGGCGAGGGAAAATGCCGCATCAACAGCGCCGGCTGCCTTGACCGCTGCGACGAAGGCCCCGTGGTTGTCGTCTACCCGGAAGGCGTCTGGTACACCTACGTGGACGAGTCCGACATCGACGAGATTTTCGAGGTCCACCTCAAGCAGGGGCGTATCGTCGAACGCCTGCAGTTGAAGTGAAGCGGCCGGGCGAGGCGGCCAAAATAAAACGCTACAAGCTGCGCATTCCGGTGCCGGCGGGCAAGCTGGAAACCGTGATCGACGACCCCGAGATCAACCGCCGCGGCCTGCTGCTGGTGGCCCATCCGCATCCGCTGCATGGCGGCAGCCTGGACAACAAGGTGGTGACGACGCTCGCCAAAGCGGCCAACGAGGCCGGCTGGGTCAGCGTGCGGCCGAACTTTCGCGGCGTCGGCATGAGCGACGGCGAATTCGACGCCGGGGTGGGCGAGACCGACGACCTGCTGGCGGTCGCCCGCTTCGTCGAGGCGAGCTACCCGGGCCTGCCATGGGCGCTGGCCGGTTTTTCATTCGGCGCCTTTGTGCAGCACCGCCTGCGCCAGGAGCTGCATGCGCAGCGGCTGATCCTGGTCGCGCCGGCGGTCACCATGTACGAGTTCGACCCAGTGCCCGCGGATACGGTGGTGATCTACGGCGACGCAGACGAGCTCATCCCGCCCGCCGCGATCCAGTTGTGGGCGGAGCAGCAGGGGCTGGCAGTGAAAAACATCCCCGACGCCGGGCACTTCTTCCATGGCAAGCTGAAGGAGCTGAAACAGGCGTTTCTGGAGGCCTGCCCGTGCTGAAGGTGCGCGGCCTGACGAAAAAATACGGCGACACCGAGGTGGTGCGCGGCCTCGATCTGAGCGTGCAACGCGGCGAATGCTTCGGCCTCCTGGGTCCCAACGGCGCCGGCAAGACCACCACGCTGCGCCTGCTGCTGGGCCTGATCGAGCCCGACGCGGGCAGCATCGAACTGGCCGGCATCGCGGTGCCGCAGCACGCGCGCGAGGCGCGCATGAAGGTCGGCGTGGTACCGCAGATGGACAACCTCGACCCGGATTTTACGGTGCGCGAAAACCTGCTCGCCTACGGCCGCTACTTCGGCATGGACCGCGCCGCGATTGCCGCGCGCGTGCCCGAGCTGCTGGAGTTTGCCGGTCTGGCCAGCAAGGCCGACGCGCAGATTGCGCAGCTGTCGGGCGGCATGAAGCGGCGCCTCACGCTGGCGCGCGCGCTGGTGCACGACCCCGACATCCTGTTTCTGGACGAGCCCACCACCGGACTCGACCCGCAGGCGCGCCATCTCATCTGGCAAGGGCTTAGGCGGCTGATCGCGGACGGCAAGACCATCGTGCTGACCACGCATTTCATGGACGAGGCCGAGCGCCTCACCGACCGGCTGGCCATCCTC
>JAHJNP010000071.1 GCA_018820745.1 Gammaproteobacteria bacterium | reverse complement strand
CGCGGCGACAGCGGCGGCAGTTCGCCGGCGAGGCTGGCGGCGGTGGCGTTGATGACGAGGTCGAAGGGCGCGTCGAGGCCATCGAAGCCGCATGCGCGGATGCCGTGGCCGAACTGTTCGGCGAGTTCCTGGGCGCGGCTGACGGTACGGTTGGCGATGATGAGCGCTGCGGGGTGCTGGTCGAGCAGCGGCCCGATCACCCCGCGTGCCGCGCCGCCGGCCCCCACGAGCAGGATGCGTTTTCCGGCAAGCGGGCAGCGCAGGTTGCGGACGAGGTCGGCCACCAGTCCGGCGCCGTCGGTGTTGTCGCCGAAAATGCCGTCGGCATCGAACGCCAGCGTGTTCACCGCACCCGCGTGTTTGGCGCGCGGGCTGAGACGGTTCGCCAGCGCAAAGGCCTGTTCCTTGAATGGCACGGTGACGTTGGCGCCGCGCCCGCCCGCCGCGATGAACTGCGCCACGCTGTCGGCAAAGCCGTCGGTCGGCGCGAGGATCGCCTCGTACGTCATGTCTTGCCCGGTCTGGCGGGCAAAGGCAGCGTGGATCAGCGGGGATTTGGAGTGGGCAATCGGGTGCCCGAATACGGCGTAGCGGTCGGTCATGGCGGCCGTATTTTAGCGGCTAGCGGCCGCGTTGCGTTTTCTGTTTTCAGCCGCGGCAGGGCGGCTCAAGCCTGCGTCCAGGGCAGGCCGCGGTGCTTCCAGCCGTTGAGTTCGTTGCGGTGGCCGGTGGCCTTGTTGAGGTCGCCTTCGAAGCCTTCCAGCACGTTGTAGCAATTGCCGCGCCCGCCTTCGGTGCAGGCGGACGCGGCGCGATACGAACGCGCGCCGGTGCGACAGATGAAAATCAGCAGTGCTTCGGGATCGGTGGCCTGGGCGAGTTGAACCAGAAAATGGGGGTTGAGCGCCCAGCCTGGCCAGAATTGCCATTCGACATGCAGCGCATCGGGGATGACGCCGTTCAATTCGAGTTCCGCGCGCGAGCGCACGTCGATCAGGCGGGCCCCGGGGGCAAGTTGCAGCAATTCGCGCGCTTCATGCGGCAGCAGGGCACCTGCAAAAGACCAGGAATTCGTCTGGCTGCGGCTGTGGGCGGTGTCGAGCAACTCGGTGATGCGTCCCATGGCGGAGTCCTTTTATTGTTAATGCATTATATGAAATTCACCGTTCGGCACAATTGGCACCAAAAAAGTGCGCCAATTGATGCTGGTGCGTGATATTGGTGCATGGACGAAAGCGAGCGCGGCACTATCCGCTGCATAGGCCTTGTGGCACAATGATTCGAGCCTGATTTTCCGCATGGCACGGTTGCTGCTAAGTTCTAGATAGTTTTAAAAATCAATTACGGCCTCCCGTGGGGAGGCCATCATTTCGTCTATTTCAGTTTGAGGAGATTCAGCATGGATGTGTTTAACGTGATCAAGATGATTCAGGACAACGAAGTGAAATTCGCTGACCTGCGCTTCACCGACACCCGCGGCAAGGAGCAGCACGTGTCGATTCCCGCTCGTCTGGTGACCGAAGAGTGGTTTGAAGACGGCCATCCCTTCGACGGTTCCTCGATCGCCGGCTGGAAAGGCATCCAGGCCTCCGACATGCTGCTGAAGGCCGATCCCGATACGGCCTACATGGATCCCTTCTTCGACGAACCCACGATCATCCTGACCTGCGACGTGATCGAGCCGTCCGACGGCAAGGGCTATGAGCGCGACCCGCGTTCGGTGGCAAGACGCGCCGAAGCGTATTTGAAATCCACCGGCATTGCCGATACCGCCTACTTCGGCCCCGAGCCCGAATTCTTCATTTTCGATTCGGTTACCTGGCACGAAGACATGTCGGGCTGCGGCGTGAAAATCAATTCGGAAGAAGCGGCCTGGTCATCGGCCGAAAAATTCGAGTCGGGCAACACCGGCCACCGTCCCCTTGTGAAGGGCGGCTATTTCCCCGTTCCCCCCGTCGACAGCCTGCAGGACATCCGTGCCGCCATGGTGCTGGCGCTGGAAGAAGCCGGCATTCCGGTCGAAGTGTTCCACCATGAAGTCGCGACCGCCGGCCAGTGCGAAATCGGCACCCAGTTCAGCACGCTGACCAAGCGCGCCGACTGGACGCAGACGCTCAAGTACATCGTGCACAACGTCGCCCATGCCTACGGCAAGACCGCGACCTTCATGCCCAAGCCCATCGTCGGCGACAACGGTTCCGGCATGCACGTACACATGTCGCTGTGGAAGGATGGCAAGAACATGTTCGCGGGCAATGGCTATGCCGGTCTGTCCGAGATGTGCCTGTACTACATCGGCGGCGTCATCAAGCACGCCAAGGCGCTGAACGCGATCACCAACCCGTCGACCAACTCGTACAAGCGTCTGGTGCCCGGTTTCGAGGCGCCCGTGATGCTGGCCTACTCGGCCCGCAACCGTTCGGCTTCGATCCGCATTCCGATCGCCGCCAGCGAGAAGGCCCGCCGTATCGAAACCCGTTTCCCCGATCCCATGGCCAACCCCTACCTGTGCTTTGCCGCGCTGATGATGGCAGGCCTGGACGGCATTCAGAACAAGATTCACCCCGGCGACCCGTCGGACAAGAACCTGTACGACCTGCCGCCGGAAGAGGAAGCGATGGTTCCGAAGGTCTGCCACAGCCTGGACATGGCGCTGGACGAACTCGACAAGGATCGCGAGTTCCTGACCCGGGGCGGCGTGTTCACCAACGACATGATCGACGCCTACATCGCACTGAAGATGGAAGACGTCACCAAGTTCCGCCTGACCACGCATCCGGCCGAGTTCGCAATGTATTACTCCTTGTAATCGCGGCGCGCGCAGCAACTGGGGCGGCTTCGGCCGCCCTTTTTTATTGCCGGCTTTCGGTGGTCAAGATTGTCGGCTTTTGGCCGTTAACAAATGGGCACGTTAAACTTGATCCCATGCCAACCACCCGCTTTTCCTTCCTGCTGTGTCTGATCCTGGCTGCGCCCGTGCAGGCGGAAATCTACAAGTACGTCGACGAAAACGGCCAGGTGACGTTTACCGATGTCTACAGGAAGGGTGCCAAGCGCATCGAGCTGCCGGGTGCACCAACACCGCTTTCGAAGCAGGGCAAAGCACCCCGGCGGGCATCCTACAATCCCAGTCCGACGGATTTTCCGCGCATCGATGCCGGCACGCAGAAACGCCGCGACGACATCCGCCGCCAGGTGCTGCAGGACGAAATTGCCGGCGAGCGCCGCAATGCGGAGGAGGCGCGCCGCCAGCTGGCCCTGGGCGAGCGTCTGCAGCCCGGCGAGCGCGCGACGGACGCAACCTATATCAATCGCGTGAAAAAATTGCGTGCCGCCATGCAGCAGCACGAGCAGAACGTCACTTCGATTCAGCGCGAACTGGCCAATCTGAAGTAGGCACCGTGCTCCACTTGCTCTGGCACAATCAGTGCTTCTATAGAGTGAATGAGCATGATGCCGCCTCCCCCGACTGAATTTTCCGGACTGGATTGCCTGTCCACCGGCGCCATGGCGCTGGATGCGGACGACTGCATCCTGTACGTCAATCCGGCTGCCGAAACGCTGCTCGGCGTATCGGGTGCGCTGCTGATGGGAAGCAACGCCGATCATGTGTTTGAACGCAGCCCTGAACTGCTGGCGGCAATCCGGACCGCGCGCAGCGAGCAGGAAACCGTCATCGAATACGAACTTGATGTGGCGGTAAGCGGCCATCCGCCGATTCGCCTCGGGTGCAGTATTTCACCGCTGGATACGCCGCTGCAAGCCGTTTTGATCGAAATGCGGGCAGTCGATCCCCACCTGCGTATTGCCCGGCTGGAACAGGCGCGCCTGCAACAGGAAGCCAACCGCGATCTGCTACGCAATCTGGCGCACGAAATCAAGAATCCGCTCGGCGGCATCCGCGGGGCGGCGCAATTGCTGGAGTACGAATTGCCGCGCGAGAGCCTGCGCGAATACACCCAGGTCATCATCAAGGAATCGGACCGTCTGCAGTCGCTGATGGAGCGGCTGCTGACGCCGCACCGCATGCCCCGTTTTGGTGCGGTGAATATTCACGAAGTGCTGGAGCGGGTGCGCAGCCTGATTCTGGCCGAAACGCCGAGCGTGGCGCTGCGGCGCGACTATGACATCAGCCTGCCGGAAATCCGCGCCGACGCCGAACAGCTGATCCAGGCCACGCTCAACATCGCGCGCAATGCGGTGCAGGCGATGCACGGCCAGGGCGAGATCATCTTCAAGACCCGGGTGGCGCGGCAGATCACGCTGGAAAGCCGCCGCTATCAGCTCGGCATGCGGGTCGAGATCATCGACAATGGCCCCGGTATCCCCGAGGACATCCGCGAACAGATTTTCTATCCGCTGGTATCCGGGCGCGAAGGCGGCAGCGGGCTCGGGCTCGCCGTCGCGCAAACGCTGGTCGCGCAAAACCATGGCAGCATCGATTGCGAGAGCCGCCCCGGCCATACTGTTTTTTCCATTTTTCTTCCGCTCCCCACCTGAACGCCATGACGAAATCAAGCTGTGTCTGGATCATCGACGATGACCGCTCCATCCGCTGGGTGCTGGAAAAAGCGCTGCTGCGGGATGATATTCCGTGCATGACCTTCAGTTCGGCCAGCGATGCGCTACGTGAACTGGAGCGCAGCACGCCTGCCGTGGTGCTGTCCGACATCCGCATGCCGGGCGTCTCCGGCCTGGAACTGCTACAGGCGCTGAAAGAGCGCCTGCCCAAGGTGCCGGTCATCATCATGACGGCGTATTCCGACCTCGACAGCGCGGTGGCCGCGTTTCAGGGCGGTGCCTTCGAATATTTGCCCAAGCCCTTCGACGTCGACCAGGCGCTGGAACTGGTACGCCGCGCGCTGGCCGAAAATGCCAGCCGCGACACGCCGGCACCGAGCGAGGCGCCGATGACCGAGATGCTCGGCCAGGCGCCGGCGATGCAGGAAGTGTTTCGCGCTATTGGCCGTCTTG
>JAHJNP010000070.1 GCA_018820745.1 Gammaproteobacteria bacterium | reverse complement strand
CAGCACCGCGGTGGCGATGAGCAGCGCACGCAGTTCCAAATCCTGCAGCAGGGTGCCCGGGCCTTTCTGCCAGATCAGGAAATAGAGCGGCAAGGACACCGCCCCCAGCCAGGCAAAGCCCATGATCACCGCGGCCGCAACGGGCTCCAGTCCGCCCAGGCTGTCGTCGAAGCTGGAGAAGCCGCCGGTGGAGACCGCGCTCAGGCTGTGCACCAGAGCGACGAAGCCGTCGCCGACCGCCAGCCAGATGCCGAGTACCGCGCACACCGTGAGCACCCCGTAAACGATGGCGATGCGCCGCGCGTAGGCCCGCGTGGTGGAGACCAGGGTTTCGCCGGTGGCCTCGGTGTCCATCAGCCGCCGACCGGCCACGCCGTTGTGCAGGAACAGGGCCAGTGACAGGACCACGATTCCCAGGCCTCCATACCACTGCATCCAGGAACGGGCAAACAGGAAGGCGCGGGACTTGTCCTCCACCGACGCCGTGGTGCTGAGCCCGGTGGTGGTGATGCCGGAAACCGCCTCGAACCAGCCATCGAGCCAGCTGTTGCCGGCTGCGCCGAGGGGATAGCTCGATACCAGCGAGCCGACCACGAACACCAGCACCACCACCGTCATGGCCTCGTTCATCTGCAGTTGTTGAGGGGCCGTCATGCGCGCCAGGGGCAGGGCCAGTACCAGCAGCGCGACCAGCACCACGACGTAGCGCCCAGCCACTTCGAACTCGCCGAACAGCACGGCGACCGCGAGCGGTACGCTGTTCAGTGCAGCCAGCACGACGCCAAGCATGCCCAGGTACTTCAACAGCACCCGCCAGCGCACCGCGTAACGGAGAGTGTCGGTTCGCTCGGCCATCACGCGTGGTGAGCCCGATCGGCAAAGCGGAGTGGCGCCGGTTCAATCATTGCGGACTCGATCCTTCTCACAAGCGTCACTTACCCTTTCCCATGAGCCGATGGTTATCGAACGAGCGTTCCGCGCCGTTTTGTGCGGCTGACCGAAGAACGCCGGCGGCCATCAAGACGGATGACCTGCATTCAAGATAGTCAGGAACACACACCGGCGTCCGGTCATTTGCGGATGATGATCAAGGCGAAGCCGCGCGTGGAGGAAAATACCAGGCAGCCATGCTGCAGTGACGCAGGCGCCAGTCATTCGTAGCATAGACGGGCCGAAACGACCGCCTACCCATGGAAAACCGGACGATTTCCCTGGATTTTACGAAATGATGCGTCTATTTTTTCTATATGCTGTCGAGTCCTGACCCGGTCTCGGCTGTTTGTGCGGCAGAACAGCCTTCTCGCGGCCGGACGCAATTTATCAACACGTTGAAGTGAAGGATGCGAAGGGGACAGTTTTGTCTGGCCGTGGATTCATCTTGATCGTCGATGACGATGTAGCCAGCGCCATGACGTTCACAAGTATCTGGAAACCGTCTGAGGGACACCTGGCCGGCGCCACCGTTCGTATGACGGCTTTGTCTGCAAGACATGAGGGCTGCTCAAGCGGGATGCCGGATTCGTGAGCTACGCACCAGCATGCGGTGCGACCACAGTCCGGCGAAGGGAATCAGCGAGGCTGCGAACACGCCCGCGCCCTTGAGCGCGGAGAGGTGGCCGCGCGACAGCACATGCAACAGCGTAGCGGTCGTCCCCAGGAACAGAAGGCCGTGCGCCATGCCGACCAAGCGGACGGCTTCTGGCATGCCGCCGAAATACTTCAGCGGCATGGCGATGCCGACCAGCGCGAGGAGGGACGCGCCCTCGACCAGCGCGAGGAGGCTGAGCGCCCGCAGGGAGGTGGATGTCTTCATGCTCATCTCAGTTTTTTCCCGGGCGAGCGTAGTACGCCGCCAGATCGTGGATTTCCTGCATCGTCAGCCGCTCGGCGAACTGGCGCATGCCCTGGTTGGCGTCGGTGACGCGACGACCTTCCCGATAGTCCTGCATGGTTCGCACGAAGCTGCCGACGCTCTGCCCGGCAAGCGCCGGGGTTTCGTTGACGCCGCCCTGGCCCGCGACGCCGTGGCATGAGGCGCAGGGGGTGAGCAGGCGCGCCGGGTCGCCACGGCGGGCGAGGCGGTCGGTGCGCGCGTGGGCGGCGGCATCGAGCCTGGGCGCGGGCGCGGCCTTCGCAGGCAGGCTGGCATAGTAGGCGGCGACGTCAGCCATGTCCTGGCGGCTCATGCCCTTGACCACAACCTTCATCAGGGTGGCGCGGTCGTTTTCGTGGCGGCCGCCGGTCTGGTAGTCGAGCAGGCTCTTGTAAGTGTAGGCGGCGCGCTGGCCGGCGAGGCTGGCCCAGTTTTGTGTCGGCGCCACGCCGTCGTCACCATGGCAGGAGGCGCACATCAGCGACTGGTTCAATTTCTTGCCGCGCTGAACGTCGCCATGCGGCATCGAAGCCAGCGTGCTGCGCACGTCGCTGACGCTCGGCGTACGCGGCGCCGGTTGCATAGAACTGGCAGCAACGGAATGGGCCACCCCCAAAGTCAGCAAAAACACGGTAAAAAGCGGGAAACGCGTCATGCGAAACAGTCCTCCGTAAAGGTTCTCAGCCAGGCTTGCTGGTAAGCAGCGGCAAGACGTATCTTGGCCGGCGAGGCGTCGAGCGGCAGGTAGCGCTCGCCCGGCACGCGGGCGATCTTGCCGTCCTTCAGGCGGAACACGTCGGCGACGAAAAGGCCGTAATCGGAACCCGCCAGCGCGTAGCAGGTGTTCGACCACACCGGTTCGCCCGGCACGCGGCCGGCGAGCTGGTCGACGACGGCGCGCGCGGTGACCTTGGCCTGGGTGTTGGCGGAGAAGCCGGATTTCGCCATGGCGTCGGCGATGCTGGCGTCGCCGATCACGAACACGTCGGGGTGCACGCTCGACTCGAAAGT
>JAHJNP010000008.1 GCA_018820745.1 Gammaproteobacteria bacterium | reverse complement strand
CGATTACCTGGTGGAGAATTTCGTCCGCATCGGGCGCAATCCCACCGACGTCGAGCTGATGATGTTCGCGCAGGCGAATTCCGAGCATTGCCGCCACAAAATTTTCAACGCCTCGTGGGTGATCGACGGGGCGGCGCAGGCGAAGACGCTGTTCGGCATGATCCGCGACACCCACGCCGCGCACCCGGAAGGCACAGTGGTGGCGTATTCGGACAACTCTTCCGTCATCGAAGGCGCGCAGATCGACCGCTTCTACCCGCGTGCCGACGGCAGCTACGCTTACAGCAGCGAGCTGACCCACGTGCTGATGAAGGTGGAAACGCACAACCACCCGACGGCGATTTCGCCTTTCGCCGGCGCGGCCACCGGCAGCGGCGGTGAAATCCGCGACGAGGGCGCGACCGGCACCGGGTCGAAGCCCAAGGCCGGCCTCGCCGGATTTTCGGTGTCCAACCTCAACATTCCCGGCTTTGAGCAAGCGTGGGAAACAGGCGCCTACGGCAAACCCGAGCGCATCGTCACCCCGCTCGCCATCATGCTCGAAGGCCCGATCGGCGCGGCGGCGTTCAACAACGAATTCGGCCGTCCCAACCTGGCGGGTTATTTCCGCACCTTCGAAGAGACGGTCGCCGGGCAGCGGCGCGGCTACCACAAGCCGATCATGCTGGCGGGCGGCGTCGGCAGCATCCGCGCCGACCATGTCGACAAGAAAATGCTGCCGGTCGGCACCCTGCTGATCCAGCTCGGCGGCCCCGGCATGCTGATCGGGCTGGGCGGCGGCGCGGCCTCGTCGATGGACACCGGGGCGAATGCCGCCGACCTCGACTTCGATTCGGTGCAGCGCGGCAACCCGGAAATGGAGCGGCGCGCGCAGGAGGCCATCGACCGCTGCTGGCAGCTGGGAGAGGCCAACCCCATTCTGTCGATCCACGACGTCGGCGCCGGCGGCCTGTCGAATGCGCTGCCCGAGCTGGTGCACGGCGGCGGCCGCGGCGGCCGCTTCGAGCTGCGCGCCGCGCCGTCGGAGGAATCCGGCATGTCGCCGCGCGAGATCTGGTGCAACGAGGCGCAGGAACGCTACGTGCTGGCAATTCCACCCGATCGCCTCGACGAATTCCGCGCCATCTGCGAGCGCGAACGTTGCCCGTTTGCCGTGCTGGGCGAAGCCACCGAAGACAACCACCTGCGGGTGACCGACAGCCATTTCGAGAATGCGCCGGTGGACGTGAACCTGGATGTGATCCTCGGCAAGCCGCCCAGGATGACGCGTGATGTCGCGCACCAGCCTGCCCTGCCGGCGCCGCTGGCGCTCGATGGCATCGACCTCAAGGACGCCGTTTACCGCGTGCTGGCGATGCCCGGCGTGGCATCGAAGATGTTCCTGATCGCCATCGGCGACCGCACCGTCGGCGGGCTGACCGCGCGCGACCAGTGCGTCGGGCCGTGGCAGATTCCTGTGGCCGACTGCGCGATCACGCTGGCGGGTTATCAGACGACACAGGGCGAGGCGTTTTCACTCGGCGAGAAGGCGCCGCTGGCCTTGATCGATGCCCCGGCGTCGGGACGCATGGCGATCGTCGAGGCGATCACCAACCTCGCCGCCGCGCGCGTCGACGGCCTCACCGAGGTGAAGCTGTCGGCCAACTGGATGGCGCCGGCCGGCCACCCGGGCGAGGATGCCGCGCTGTTCGACACCGTGGCGGCGGTCTCGAAGTACTGTCAGGCGCTGGGCCTCTCGATTCCGGTCGGCAAGGATTCGATGAGCATGAAGACCGTGTGGCAGGACGACGGCGAGAAGAAGGCGGTGACCTCGCCGATCTCGCTGGTGATTTCGGCGTTCGCCAACACGCCCGACGCGACGCAGCACCTGACGCCGCAGCTGCGCACCGACGCCGGCGAGTCTGATCTCGTGCTGATCGACCTCGGGCTGGGCAGGAACCGCCTCGGCGCATCGAGCTTTGCCCAGGCCACCAAGCAGGTGGGCGACCGCTGCCCGGACGCGCCGGCACCGGCGGCACTCGCTGCGTTCTTCGACACCGTGCAGACGCTCAACGCCGCCGGCAAGCTGCTGGCCTACCATGACCGTTCCGACGGCGGCCTGTTTGTTGCGCTCGCCGAAATGGCCTTTGCCGGCCATTGCGGGGTGGATCTGGACGTCGACGAACTGTGCCTCGACCAGATCCGCCACGAGGTCGAGGATCAGGGCATGCCGGAACCGGAGGGACTGAGCGCGGGCGACGTCACGCAGCGCATCTTCAGCGTGCTGTTCAGCGAGGAAGCCGGCGCGGTGCTGCAAGTGCGGTGCGGCGACACCCAGGCGGTGATGCAGGCCTTCCTCGACGCTGGTCTGCGGGGTGAATTCCATGTCGTCGGCCAGCCGAATACGGCTGACCGCCTGCGCGTGCTGCGCGGCGGCCAGGTGGTTTTCGACGAGGCGCGTGCCACGCTACAAAGTGCCTGGGCGCGCACCAGCTACGAGATGGCGAAGCTGCGCGACAACCCGGCCT
>JAHJNP010000007.1 GCA_018820745.1 Gammaproteobacteria bacterium | reverse complement strand
CTCTTCGTTGGTCATGCCGTAGCGGCGCGAAATTTCGTTGTTGAGCTGGTTGCCGCCGAAGCCGTGTTCGCGCAGGTAAACCGACTCATTGTCGTGAAGGATGTTGATATGCATGTTCTGCGCCCCCACGTCGATGATCGCCACGGTCTGTCCGGCACCGCTATCGGGCAGCAGGTGGGCAATCTGCTCGTACGCAGTTTGCGTGGCGAAGGACTCGACATCCATGATCAGCGCCTTGAGGCCGGCGGCCTCGACTGCGGCCACGCGGTCTTCGACTTTTTCCTTGCGCGCGGCAGCAAGCAGGATTTGCACATCGTCCGGGCTGCCGGATGACTCGCCAAGTACCTGGAAGTCCAGGTTCACCTCATCGAGCGAAAAGGGAATGACCTGATTGGCCTCGGTTTCCACCTGGTTTTCCAGGTCGATCCCGCTCAGGCTCGCCGGCGCCAGGATCTTTTTGGTGATGACCGACGACGACGGCAGCGCGAGTGCGACGTTTTTGACCCGCGTGCCCAGATTTTTCCAGGCGGTACGCAGGGTGTCGGCCACCTGATCGAGGTTGGTGATGTTGCCGTCCGTCACCGCATCCTTGGGCAAAGGCTCGATGACATAACGCTCTACCCGCAGCATGCCCTTTCCGGCATCGGACAGCTCCACCAGCTTGACCGCAGTCGTACTGATGTCGAGCCCCAGGATGGGTAGCCCCTTGGCAGACAGCCAGTCAAGATTGATATTAAGGTGCAAGAGTTTTCCTTTACGCTTCTGCGAGTTGGCACCTTTTCTTATTATTTTTTTTAGATGCTAGCAACAACACACGGTTTTTAACAGTTTTTTTCTCGCCGCACTACGGGAGTTGAACAACTGTGTCCAATTTCCAACACCACTAACGCCTATAATCGGCGAAAACTTTAGGCACTAAATTAAAGGAACCGGATGTTTTCGAAATGGTGGCATTACGCACTGGCACTGATCGTCAGCCTCGGCGTCGTCGGCACGGCGCTGGCCGGGCTGGCAGCTGCACTGATTTACCCCAACCTGCCGCCGCTTGAAGCACTGACCGACTACAAGCCCAAGCTGCCGCTGCGCATTTTCACGGCCGACGGCGCGCTGATGGCTGAATTCGGCGAGGAACGCCGCGCCTTCATCGCCATCGACAAGGTGCCGGACTACATGAAGCAGGCGATCATCGCCGCCGAGGACGAGCGCTTCTATACCCACGGCGGCGTCGACACCCTCGGCGTATTGCGCGCGGCCAGCTCAAACCTGCTGTCCGGCGGCGCCAAGGAAGGCGCGTCGACCATCACCATGCAGGTGGCGCGCAATTTCTTCCTGTCGAACGAAAAGACGTTCACCCGCAAATTGTCCGAAGCCATGCTGGCGATGAAGATCGAGCACAACCTGTCGAAGGACAAAATCCTCGAGTTGTACATCAACCAGATCTACCTCGGCCAGCGCGCCTACGGCTTCGAAGCCGCTGCGCGCACCTACTTCGGCAAGCCGATGCGCGAGCTGTCGCTGGCCGAGTTCGCCATGCTGGCGGGGCTGCCCAAGGCGCCGTCGCGCTACAATCCGGTGGTCAATTTCCCGCGCGCCAAGGCGCGCCAGGAATACGTTCTGGGACGGATGCGCACGCTCAAGTTCATCGACCCGCCAACCTGGCAGGCCGCGGTCAAACAGAAGCTGGTGATCCGCCAGACGCGCCGACAGGCCGACGTCCGCGCAGACTATGCAGCCGAAATGGTGCGCCAGACCCTGTTCGAGAAATACGGCGAATCGATCTACAGCTCGGGCTACAAGGTCGTCACCACCCTGCAGCGCACCCAGCAGGCCGCCGCCAACCGCGCAGTGTGGCAGGGCATTGCCGATTACGACCTGCGCCATGGCTATCGCGGGCCGGAAAAGCAGATCAGCCTGCCCGCCGACAAGGCGCAACGCGAAACCGTCATTACCGCTGCCCTGGAAGATATCGCTCCGGTGAGCGACATGCAGCCTGCGGTGGTATTAAGCGCCACTCCCAAACTGATCCGCGCGCAATTGCAAGACGGCACGGTCGTCGACATTTCGGGCAATTCGCTCAGGTGGGTGGCGAACTGGGCCGCCGGCAAGAAGGGGCGCCAGCTCGCCCCCGGCGCGGTGGTGCGCGTGCAGGCGGTCGGCAGCCAGCCGCAATGGCGGCTGGCGCAGTTGCCCGAGGTGGAGGCCGCGCTGGTCGCCCTGAACCCGAAGGACGGCGCCATCACCGCACTGGTCGGCGGGTTCGACTTCAACCGCAACAAGTTCAACCGCGTGACGCAAGCCTGGCGGCAGCCGGGATCGAGCTTCAAGCCGTTCATCTATTCCGCTGCGCTGGAAAAAGGCTATACCCCGGCCACTCTCATCGAGGACGCGCCGCTGTCGCTGAGCGCCGAAGAAACCGGCAGCACCGTCTGGGAACCCAAAAACTATGACGGCAGCACCAGCGGCCCGGTGCGCATGCGCACGGCGCTGACCAAATCGCTCAACCTGGTCTCGGTGCGCATTTTGCAGGGCATCGGCCCGCATTACGCGCGCGACTACGCCCGCCGCTTCGGCTTCGACCCGGCACGCCACCCGCCTTATCTCACCATGGCGCTGGGCGCAGGCAGCGTCACCCCGCTGCAGATGGCGGCCGCTTACAGCGTGTTCGCCAATGGCGGCTTTAGCGTCAATCCCTATCTGATCGACAAGGTGTTCGACAAGAACGGGCAATTGCTGATGCAGGCCAGCCCGCAACAAGTCGGCGGCAACGCACCGCGCGTGATCGACCCGCGCAATGCCTGGCTGATGACCAACATGATGCAGGACGTGATGCGCTACGGCACCGCCGCACGCGCCAGCCAGTTGGGGCGCAGCGATCTTGCCGGCAAAACCGGCACCACCAACGACGCGCTCGACACCTGGTTCGCCGGCTATAACCCCGACCTGGTGGCGATCACCTGGATGGGCTACGATCAGCCGCGTTCGCTGGGACGGCGCGAGACGGGCTCGCAATCCGCGCTGCCCATCTGGATGAGCTTCATGGGCACGGCGCTCAAGGGCGTACCGCAAACGAGCTGGGCGATGCCCGATGGCATCATCAGCGTCAAGATCAACCCCGCCACCGGCGCCCGCCTGTCCGACACAGTGTGGGATACATTGCTGGGCAATACACTGGGCGTTGAGACCCCCAGCCTGGAAGAATATTTCTACCAGGAGTTTCCGCCGCCTGCTGCACCCGCAGACGCCTGGAGCAGCGACCCAAGCAGCCTCACCGAACCCGCAGCGCCGTTCGAACGGGCTGAGCCCGAAACCCCGCTATGAAAAATCAGGACATGCGCCGCCGCATTGCGCACGTGGCGGCGCGCATACTGGCCGAAGACGGCAGCCTCGATTACGGCAGCGCCAAGCGCAAGGCCGCACGCCAGCTGGGCGCGCCCGATAGCGGCAGCCTGCCCGACAACCAGCAGATCGAGGAGGCCCTGCGCAGCTATCAGGCGCTCTACCAGGCGGATGAAACGCGCGCGCAACTGGCGCTGTTGAGGCAGGTTGCCGTTGAATACATGGAGCAGCTAGCCGATTTCGACCCCCACCTGACCGGCTCGGTGCTCAGCGGCACAGCCGGGCGCCACGCCGGCATCAACCTGCAATTATTTACCGACCAGCAGAAGGAGGTCGAATTCCTGTTGATGCGTCTGGCCACGCCTTACCAGGCCGCCGAGCATCGCGCCGCGGACGCTCCCGGGCGAATCTATCCCCGCTTTGTCATCGACGATCCGCGCGCAACGGTCGAGCTCATCGTCTACCCGGCTGCCGAACTGCGCGGCATGAAACGCCTGCAAGCCGACGGCAGCCCGCGGCGCGTGCGCCTGCCTCAGGCGCGGGCCCTGACTTGACCGCCCCGATGACAACCTGTGCTGGCATGGAAGATGCTGATTGGCACAGACAGTATTCTTGATGAGTAAACGGCCGTGATCCGATTTTTCCGACACTACGTGCCCCTGAATTTGCTGCTGCTGGTGCTGATCGAAGCACTCATCCTCGGTGGCGCCATCTACGCGGGGGTCAGCGCGCGCTTCCTTGACGGCAATGTGATTCCGGATGACCTCCAGCCCCTCTTGCCCAAGGCCCTGACCTTCACCGTCGTCATGCTCGGATTGATGACGGCCAGCGGGCTCTATGATCTGGAATGGCAGGGCGGGGTTCGCGCGCTGCTCCAACGTCTCGGCCTGAGTTTCATGCTCGGCCTGGTGACGATGAGCCTGCTGTTTTATTTCTTCCCCGCCCTGCTGTTCGGACGCGGCGCATTCCTGCTGTCGTTCGGCCTGGCGCTGCTGGGCATCTTGCTCAGCCGTACGCTGTTCATCCGCTGGGCCCGGGCAGGCGCGTTCAAAACCCGCGCCCTGGTGATCGGCACCGGCAGCCGTGCCGCCCACATCGAGGCGCTGCTGGCCAAGCGCGGCCAGGCCGGCAATGTTCAGGTGCTCGGCTACCTGCCGATGGGCGGCAGTCATCATTTCGTCGGCCATGATCGCATTCTCGACACCCAGGAACCCCTACCCGAGCTCGCCGCGCGCCTGCAGATCAGTGAAATCATCCTCGCCGTGCGCGACCGACGCAGCGGCGGCCTGCCGGTGCCGGATCTGCTCAAGTGCAAGCTGCGCGGGATTCGCGTCCTCGAGCTATCCAGCTTTTTCGAACGTGAAAACGGCCACTTGCAGCTTGACTCGATGAACGCCAGCTGGATGATCCTGGCCGAGGGCTTTCACCAGGGCATGCTGCGCGACACCATCAAGCGGCTGTTCGACCTGGTGGTCAGTACGGCCATGCTGGCGGTCAGCCTGCCCATCATGGTGCTGACTGCATTGCTGATCAAGCTGGAAAGCGCGGGCCCCGTGCTGTACCGCCAGGAGCGCGTCGGCCAGGGCGGCCGCAACTTCACCATCCTCAAGTTCCGCAGCATGTGCGTCGACGCCGAAAAGGACGGCAAGCCGCGCTGGGCCGGGCAGAACGACAGCCGCGTGACGCTCACCGGGCGCTTCATCCGGCGCACCCGCATCGACGAGCTGCCGCAGGTTTTCAACGTGTTCTTCGGCGACATGAGCTTCGTCGGCCCGCGGCCCGAACGCCCCTATTTCGTGCAGGACCTGACCCAGAAAATTCCCTATTACGGCGTGCGGCACACCGTCAAACCCGGCATCACCGGCTGGGCGCAGGTGCGTTACGCTTACGGCGCGACCGACGAAGACGCCATGCACAAGCTGCAATACGACCTCTATTACGTCAAGAATCACAGCCTCTTTCTCGACCTCATGATCCTGTTCCAGACCGCTCAAGTGGTGTTGTGGGGAAAGGGCGTGCGCTGACCGCGCGCGTCTGAAACCGGCCATGCCCAACACCCTGCTTCTGCTCTCCGCCGTCGGTTATGGCCTGGCGGCGCTGGCCTATCTGGGACTGACCGGCCTCATCGTCGCCAGCTGGCGGCAGCGCCCGCAGGGCCGCCTGCTGGTGCTGGCCACCGGGCTCAGTGCCGCCTGGGGCGCCTTGTCCGCCCTCTCGGCATGGGGGATGCTACCGCCGCGACTGGAGCTCGCCGCCGAAGTCGCGCGCAATGGCGTCTGGCTGGCGCTGCTGCTCTACATTCTGCGACTGCGCCTGCCGCCCGGCGCCACCCTGCCCGCACCGCTGCGCCTGATCCGCGCGCTGGGCGGCGTGCTCATCGGCGCCCTGCTGCTCGCCAGCGTCATGCCCTTCATCGCCCCCGATCAGCCGGTGCTGGCGCGATGGGCCGGCAATCTGGGGCTGGTGCTGCTCACCGTGATGGGGCTGGTGCTGGTCGAGCAGGTCTACCGCAGCACCCGCCCGGAAGACCGCTGGGCGATCAAGTTTCTCTGCCTCGGGCTGGGCGGACTGTTCGTCTACGACTTTTACCTCTATGCCAATGCGGCGCTGTTCAACGCGATGGATGCCCAGGTCTGGGCGGCGCGCGGCTACGTGGCGGCGCTGGTGACCCCATTGATCGCGATCTCCGCCGCCCGCAACCCGGAATGGGCGGCACCGGTCGGGCTGTCGCGCAGCATGGCCTTTCACACCGCCAGCCTGCTGGGGGCGGGGGTCTATCTGCTGCTGATGGCGGGCGCCGGCTATTACCTGCGTCTGTTCGGCGGCGAATGGGGCGACGTGGTGCGGACCGTGTTCCTGTTTGCCGCCGCCATGCTGCTGGTGCTGCTGATGTTTTCCGGCACCCTGCGCGCGCGCCTGCGGGTGTTCCTGTCCAAGCACTTCTTCAGCTACCGCTACGACTACCGTGAAGAGTGGCTGAAGTTCACTCGTGCCCTGACCGAAGGCCAGCCCGGCGAGCAATTGTGCGAACGTGCCGTCGAGGCGCTGGCCCGCCTGCTCGAAAGCCCCGGCGGCGCGCTGTGGATGCATGAAGGCGATGCCGGCTATCAACGCGCCAGCCACTGGAACTGGCGTGACCTCAACGGCACCGAACCGGCCGACTCGCCCTTCATTCAGTGGCTCGCCGACAAGCAGTGGGTGGTGGATCTGGACGAAATGAAAACCCGTCGCGACCTGTACGGCGACCTCGACATACCGGTGTGGGTTGGGCATGCCGACGATGCCTGGCTGGTGGTGCCGCTGATGCTGCACGACGAACTGCTCGGCTTTGTGGTGCTGAAACATTCATTGGGCAAGGTCAGCTTCAACTGGGAAGTCAGTGACCTGCTCAAGGTGGCGGCGCGCCAGGCCGCCGCGCACCTGGCGCAGATGCGCGCGTCCAACCAGCTCATCGTGGCACGCCAGTTCGAGTCGTTCAACCGCACCACTACCTTTATCATCCACGACTTGAAAAACCTCGTCGCCCAGTTGTCACTGCTGCTGGCCAATGCCCAAAAGCATCAGCACAATCCCGAGTTCCAGGCTGACATGCTGGGCACCGTGGAGAACGCGGTTGTCCGCATGAACAAGGTGCTGGCGCAATTACGCCGGGGCAGCGACGAGACGCGCGCCCAGTCCGTGGCGCTGGCAGATATCCTGAGTGAAGCGGCCGCCAGCAAGCAGGCATTCAAGCTGCGCCCCACCCTTGATCTGCCGCCATCCAGCCTGCGCGTGCGCGCCGAACGCGAACGGCTCGCCCGCGCCATCGGCCATCTGCTGCAAAATGCGCTGGAGGCCACCCCGCCAAGCGGTCAGGTCACGCTGCGCGGCTTCGAGACATCCGGGCAGGCGATTGTCGAAATCAGCGACAGCGGCAGCGGCATGGACGACACGTTCATCCGCACCCGGCTGTTTCAGCCGTTCGACTCGACCAAGGGCGCGGGCATGGGCATCGGCGCGTACGAGTGCCGCGAAACCATCCGCGCGCTGGGCGGACAGCTGGAAGTGGACAGCACGCCGGGGCGCGGCACCCGTTTCCGCATCAGCCTGCCGCTGGACAATCACGCATACGTTGGAGGAGACGCCGCATGAGCGACGCCAAACAGAAAATCCTGCTGGTGGAAGACGATCCCGGGCTGCAAAAACAGCTGAAATGGAGCTTGGGGGACTACGAACTGGTGATGGCTGCCGACCGCGACAGCGCCATCGCCCAGCTGCGCCGCCACGAACCGGCAGTGGTGCTGCTCGATCTCGGTCTGCCACCCGATGCGGACGGCGCGACCGAAGGTCTGGCCACGCTGCAGCAAATCCTGTCGCTCGCCCCGGCCACCAAGGTCATTGTCGTCACCGGCAACCTCGACCGCAGCAATGCAGTGAAGGCCATCCAGCTCGGGGCATACGACTTCTTCCAGAAACCCTTCGATCCCGACGTGCTGGCGCTGATGATCGCCCGTGCACTGCATGTCCACGCGCTGGAAATCGAAAACCGCCTGCTGGCGGCCAGGCAACACGGCTCTGCCCTGCAGGGACTGATCACCAGCAGCGAGCCGATGCTGAAGGTGTGCCACACGGTGGAAAAAGTCGCCCCGGCCAACGTCACAGTGCTGTTGCTGGGCGAGTCCGGCACCGGCAAGGAGGTGCTGGCGCGCGGCGTGCACGAGTTGTCGCCGCGCGCCGGCAAGCGCTTTGTCGCCATCAACTGCGCGGCGATCCCCGACACGCTGCTGGAATCCGAACTGTTCGGATACGAAAAAGGCGCATTCACCGGCGCCGCCAAGCAGACCATCGGCCGCATCGAATACGCCAACGAGGGCACCCTGTTCCTTGACGAAATCGGCGACCTGCCGATGCCGCTGCAGGCCAAACTGCTGCGTTTTCTGCAGGAACGCGTAATCGAACGCCTGGGTGGGCGCGGTGAAATTCCGGTCGACGTGCGCGTCGTCTGCGCCACCCACCGCGATCTCGCCAACATGATCCAGGAAGGCAGCTTCCGCGAAGACCTCTACTACCGACTGTCCGAAATCACGGTGAAAATCCCGCCGCTGCGCGAACGCCCCGGCGACGCCATCCTGCTGGCGCAGGCGTTTCTGGAGCGCTATGCACGCGAGATG
>JAHJNP010000069.1 GCA_018820745.1 Gammaproteobacteria bacterium | reverse complement strand
CTACAACCAGAAGGTGCGCGAGGCCAGGAAGGCGGGCACGCCGCTGACGCATCCGTTCAGCCTGACGCCGGACAATCCCGAGCCGCTGGAAACGATGCCGATGATCGTGGTCATGATCGACGAACTCGCCGACCTGATGATGGTGGTCGGCAAGAAGGTCGAGGAGCTTATCGCGCGGCTGGCGCAGAAAGCACGCGCGGCGGGCATCCACCTGATCCTGGCGACGCAGCGGCCGTCGGTAGACGTCATCACCGGCCTGATCAAGGCCAACATCCCGACGCGCATCGCCTTCCAGGTCTCCAGCAAGATCGACTCGCGCACCATCCTCGACCAGATGGGCGCCGAGGCCTTGCTGGGGCAGGGCGACATGCTCTATCTGCCGCCCGGCACCGGGCTGCCGCAGCGCGTCCACGGCGCCTTCGTGTCCGACGCCGAGGTGCATCGCGTGGTCGATTATCTGAAGTCGCTGGGCGAACCCGAATACATCGAAGTCGTGCTCGAATCGCTGGAGGAAACAGGCGAGGGCGGTGGCGAATTCGGCGAGGCGGCGGAAGCCGATCCGCTGTACGACCAGGCCGTGGCCTACGTGCTGAAAACACGCCGCGCCTCGATTTCGTCGGTGCAGCGCCAGCTGCGTATCGGCTACAACCGCGCCGCGCGCATGATCGAGGACATGGAGCGCGCAGGACTCGTGTCGTCGATGCAATCCAACGGCAACCGTGATGTACTGGCGCCCGGAGGCGACGTATGAATTTCTACGCGCTGATTCCCGCCGCAGGAGGCGGCTCGCGCATGGGCGGGAGCATTGAAAAGCAGTACATGCCGCTCAATGCAGTGCCCATGATTGCGCACGCGATGATGGTGCTGGCGCGCGAGCCACGCATCACCAAGTTGTTTGTCGTGCTGTCGCCCACCGACAAACGCTGGAACAACTACGCGTGGCAGGGCTGGGAAGAGCGCATCGAGGTGCTGCGCTGCGGCGGCGCCACCCGCGCCGAAACCGTGCTGAACGGCCTCGACGCCATGTCCAGGATCTGCGCCGCCGATGACTGGGTGCTGGTGCACGATGCCGCGCGCCCCTGCTTGCCGGACGAAATGCTGGTCAAGTTGCTGGATGAAGTGGCGGATGACCCGGTCGGCGGCCTGCTTGCCGTGCCGGTGGCGGACACCCTCAAGCGTGCGGCTGCCGAGTCGGCATCAGGCACGCGGTCCGAGGCTACCGTGCCCCGCGCTGGCCTGTGGCAGGCGCAGACCCCGCAGATGTTCCGCCATGGCACGCTGACCGAAGCGTTGCGCGCCGCCGGCAGCGATATGACCGACGAAGCCTCGGCCATCGAGCAACTTGGGCTGCAGCCGAGGCTGGTCGAGTCCGACAGCCGCAACCTCAAGGTCACCTATCCGCAGGACCTGGAGCTGGCGGGCCTGATTCTGGGGAAGCTGAATGAATGATCTCAGGGTCGGCCACGGCTTCGACGTGCATGCCTTTGCCGAGAATCGCAAGCTCATCCTCGGCGGCGTCGACATTCCCCACGATCTGGGGCTGGCGGGGCATTCCGACGCCGACGTGCTGCTGCACGCGATCTGCGATGCGCTGCTGGGCGCGGCCGGGCTGGGCGACATCGGCCGGCATTTTCCGGATACCGACGCGGCGTTTGCCGGCATCGACAGCCGCATCCTGCTGCGCCGGGTGGCCGAGCAGTTGAAGTCGCGCGGCTGGCGCGTCGGCAACGTCGACGCCACGATCATCGCGCAGGCGCCGAAAATGGCGCCGCACATCGCGCGAATGACGGCGCATATCGCGGACGACCTCGGCGTCGCCATCGAGCACGTCAACGTCAAGGCCACCACCACCGAAAAACTTGGCTTCACCGGACGCGGCGAGGGCATCGCGGCGGAAGCGGTATGCCTGATCGCGCGTGACTGAGCCAAGCCTGACAGAAGCGGGCCTGACAGAAGCGGGCCTGACCGAATCCGGCCCGGCTGGGCCCGACACGCTGCGGCTGTTCTTCGCCCTGTGGCCGGATGACGCCACCCGCGACGCCCTCGACCGCGCCGGCAAATGGCTGCATCAGCATTGGGGCGGCCGAAGGATGCGCGCGGACACCCTGCATATCACCCTGGCCTTTCTCGGCAGCACGCCGGCCGAACAACTGGATGCCTTGACTGCCTGCGTCGATGCCGTCCGGACCGATGCGTTCGAACTGGTCCTCGATCAGGCGGGCTACTGGCGGCACAACCGCATCGGCTGGCTGGGCGCGAGGCAGACGCCGCCGCAATATGTCGAGCTGGTGGGCGCGCTGAACGCCGCCTTGCAGGGCGTCGGGTTTGACGTCGATGCCCGCCCGCATGTACCGCATGTCACCCTGCTGCGCAATTCCGCCGGCGGCGAGGTGCCGGAATGCACGCCGGTGCGCTGGCCGATCAGGGATTTCGTGCTGGTGGCCTCGCGCCGCGAGGCCGACGGGATGCATTACGACGTGATCCGGCGCTGGCCGCTGGCATGAGGCAATACAAAAAAACCCCGGGTCGACTCGACACCGGCGTGGCGTTTCGGTTATGATCCGCCCCGCATTAGGCGCGTAGCTCAGCTGGTTAGAGCACCACCTTGACATGGTGGGGGTCGATGGTTCGAGTCCATTCGCGCCTACCAATATTTGAAGGGTCGGGATGACCCGTTTTAGTGGGGCTCGCCCCGTGGAGCTTGTGAAATGTCAACGCGAACTAGTCGGCTTGTCACTCGATAAACCCGGCGCATCGCTGTTCGCAGAGGCTCTGCAATCTTCCTGTAGTACCCAAAAGCGCGGTCGGTCCGCGCTTTTTTTTGTTTTTGGAGTTTGAATCATGGTCAACGTCACGCTTCCCGATGGTTCCGTCCGTCCGTTCGAGGGACCGGTCACGGTCGCGCAGGTCGCATCCAGCATCGGCGCGGGGCTGGCCAAGGCGGCGCTCGCCGGGCGGGTCAACGGCGAACTGGTCGATACCAGCCATGTGATCGACGCCGATGCGCAACTGTCCATCGTCACCGACCGCGATGCCGACGGCCCCGACCTGATCCGCCACTCCACCGCCCATCTGCTGGCCGCTGCGGTGAAATCGCTGTTCCCCGACGCGCAGGTCACCATCGGCCCGGTGATCGAGGACGGCTTCTTTTACGATTTCGCCTATAAGCGCCCGTTCACGCCGGAGGATCTGGTCGCCATCGAGAAGAAGATGGCCGAGCTGGCGAAGCAGGATATTCCGGTCGAGCGCAGCGTGATGCCGCGCGACGAGGCGGTGAGCTTCTTCAGGAACATGGGCGAGGCCTACAAGGCCGAGATCATCGCGTCGATCCCGAGCAACGAGGACATCTCGCTGTACCGCGAGGGCGATTTCATCGATCTGTGCCGCGGTCCGCACGTGCCGTCGACCGGCAAGCTCAAGCACTTCAAGCTGATGAAGCTGGCCGGCGCCTACTGGCGCGGCGACTCGAACAACGAGATGCTGCAGCGCGTCTACGGCACGGCGTGGGCGAAGAAGGAAGACCTCGAGGCCTACCTGCACCGGCTGGAAGAGGCCGAGAAGCGCGACCACCGCAAGCTGGCCAAGCAGCTCGACCTGCTGCACATGCAGGACGAGGCGCCGGGCATGGTGTTCTGGCACCCCAAGGGCTGGATCGTGTGGCAGCAGATCGAGCAGTACATGCGGCAGAAGTTCGTCGAATACGGCTACCAGGAAGTGCGCACCCCGGCGGTGATGGACAAGAGCATGTGGGAGAAGTCCGGCCACTGGGAAAACTACCACGACAACATGTTCACCACGTCGTCGGAAAACCGCGACTACGCGGTCAAACCGATGAACTGCCCCGGCCACGTGCAGATCTTCAACAGCGGCCTGCATTCCTACCGCGACCTGCCGCTCAGGCTGGCCGAGTTCGGCTCGTGCCACCGCAACGAGCCATCGGGCGCGCTGCACGGCATCATGCGCGTGCGCGGTTTCACCCAGGACGACGCGCACATTTTCTGCACCGAAGACCAGATCGAGCAGGAAGTGGCCGACTTCATCGTCATGCTGCAGAAGACCTACGCCGACTTCGGCTTCGACGACGTGCTGGTCAAGCTGTCGACCCGGCCGGACAAGCGGGTCGGCTCGGACGAAAGTTGGGACAAGGCTGAAACGGCGCTGGCGGCGGCGCTCGACAAGAGCAAGCTGGCCTACGACCTGCAGCCGGGCGAGGGCGCGTTCTACGGCCCCAAGATCGAGTTCACGCTTAAGGATACGCTGCACCGCCTGTGGCAGTGCGGCACCATCCAGCTCGACTTCAACCTGCCGATGCGGCTTGACGCCGAATTCGTCGACGAGGACAACAGCCGCAAAACCCCGGTGATGCTGCACCGCGCGATTCTCGGGTCGATGGAGCGATTCATCGGCATCCTGATCGAGCACCATGCCGGCAACTTCCCGTTGTGGCTGGCGCCGGTGCAGGTGATGGTGATGAATATCAGCGAGCGCCAGGCCGAATATGCGCAAAAAGTCACCCAGGCGCTGCGCGAGGCGGGCATTCGTGCGGTGTCGGACTTGAGTAATAACAAGATTACTTATAAAATCCGCGAACATAGCTTGCAAAAGCTGCCTTATCAGGTGGTGGTCGGCGACAAGGAAATGGAAACCGGTGTGGTTTCCGTCCGTGCCCGCGGCAACCAGGATCTGGGGCAGCTCAGTTTGGATGACTTGATGGCGCGCCTGAAAGCGGAAACGCTGACGCGCCTGTAATAGCGGTCAAACAAGGCGTAGGGGCCTCCTATAGTTAGGATTGGCCCCGCGCCTTCTTTATTTATTGTTTGACCTTTTTGCCTCGACGCGCAGCGTCAGGTTTTTATTTGGAGAACAACTCATCGCGACAGAAAAGAAACAGACACGCATCAACGGGGAAATTACCACCCCTGAGATACGTTTGGTCGGTGTGGAAGGCGAGCCGCTTGGCATCGTAAAAATTTACGATGCCCTGCGTCAGGCGGAAGAAGCCGACCTGGATCTGGTGGAAATTGCGCCGACGGCCCAGCCGCCCGTGTGCAAGATCATGGACTACGGCAAGTTCAAGTACCAGGAAAGCAAGAAGCAGCACGAAGCCAAGCTGAAGCAGAAGCAGGTCCAGATCAAGGAAATCAAGTTCCGTCCGGGTACCGACGAGGGCGATTACCAGATCAAGCTGCGTAACCTGATCAAGTTTCTGGAAGAAGGCGACAAGACCAAGATTACGCTGCGTTTCCGGGGCCGCGAAATGGCTCACCAGGAAATCGGCATGAACCAGTTGAGACGGGTCGCGGCTGACCTGGCCGAACTGGCGGTGGTCGAGCAGTTCCCCAAGATGGAAGGCCGCCAGCTGGTGATGATGCTGGCGCCGAAAAAGAAGATTTAAGTTTCGAGACCGGCGTTTCTCGGCCCGAGAGGGTGAAAACGCCACAATACGTGCAGTCGGGTAGGTGAAGCATTCCACGTCGTGGGATCACCTGGCCGCATGAGATAAAAAGGAAGCATCAT
>JAHJNP010000068.1 GCA_018820745.1 Gammaproteobacteria bacterium | reverse complement strand
GCTGCAGGGCGTCCATGGCCTTCTCGAAGTCGGGCACGGTATCGCCGGGGTTGATCCAGCCGAGGTCGCCGCCCTTGGAGGCGCTGGCGTCCTCGGAATGCAGGCGTGCCAGCTCGTCGAATTTCACGCCGTTCTCGATGCGTTCCTTCAGTTGCAGCAGGCGGCTCTTGGCATCGGCTTCCGAGGTGAGTTCGTTGGTCTTGATGAGGATGTGGCGCGCGTGCGTCTGGGTGACGCTGAGGGTGGCGTCGAGTCCACGCTTGTCGTTGAGCTTGAGGATGTGGAAGCCGTTGCTGCTTTTCAGCAGCGGGGCAATCTGGCCGGGTTGCAGCGGCTTCAGCACATCGGCAAACATCGCAGGAATCTTGCCGCTGGCGCGCCAGCCGAAGGCGCCGCCCTGCAGCGCATTGTGGGCGTCGGAATAGCTGGCCGACAGCTGGGCGAAATCGGCACCCGCAGCGAGCTGGGCGAGAACCTCGTCGGCGCGGGCGCGGCGTGCCTGGATCTGCTCGGGCGAGGCGTTTTCCGGCACGGCGATGAGGATGTGGGCGAAATCGTATTCCGTCTCCGCGCCCTGCTGCACCTGCGTTTGCAGATAGCCTTCGATCTCGGCATCGCTGACGGCGACGCGGTTGTCGACGTCGCGTTCGCGGGCGCGTGCAATGAGGATTTCATTGCGGATGGTGTTGCGCATGCTGTCGAGGCTCTGGCCTTCCTTCTCCAGCGCGGCCGCGAGGCCGGCCATGTCGAGCTTGTTCTGTGCGGCGATGCGCTGCAGCGCGCGTTCGATCTGGGTCGGGTCGACCCGGATGCCGGTGTTGCGCGCATGCTGCTGCAGCGCCAGTTCGGTGACCATGCGTTCGAGAAGCTGCTTTTCCAGCACCTCGCGTGGCGGCAGCGGCGTGTTCTGGCGCGCCAGGTTCTGCGTCACTTCGGCGTAACGCTTGGCGAGTTCCTGGCGGGTGATGACTTCGTCATTGACGATGGCAACGATGTGGTCGAGCGGCTGCACGGCGGCGTGCGCCGGCAGCAGGGTCGATGCGGCGACCAGCAGCGCCAGTCCGAGCGTCAGTTTATGAAACATGCGGGCTATTGCCCACTGCGGGCGGCGCCATTCAGGGCGTTTGAAGGATTTCATTGCTGGGCCTGTATCCGGGAACACTTAGTTTCAAAACGTCGAGCGGGTTGGCGCCGAGACGCCCCATGCCACTCAACTCCAGTTGGAAAAACAGCGCATCGGTGGACTCGGTCTCCTTGGTGGCGAGGCGCTGGAACACGGCGCGCATTGCCCAGCAGCCGGCATTGTATTCAAGCCCCGCCAGGCCTTCGACCAGCTTGTCGTCCTGGAACGAGTAGTTGTAGCGGAACATGCCGTACCAGCGGCGGCCGAGCGGCCACTGGCCGGACAGATCGATCTGCTCGGTGGTTTGGTCTATGAAGCGGTAGCCAAAGTTCAACGCGCGGCCGGGACCGGGCCGGTAGGACGCGCCGAGGTTCTGGCGGATGGTGGTGCCGTTCTGGGTGTCGAACTGCCAGGCGGTGTCGATGCGCCAGTCGCGCGTGATCTGTCCGCTGACGGCGGCCAGCAGGTCGGTGGCGTTGGTGGTGCGAGGCGCCACGCCGGGCAGGGTGACCTGCTGCGCGCTGAAGTAATAGCGCTGGCCGAGGGTGAGCTGCAGGCGTTCGAGCCCGCTTTCAGATTCAACAAAACGGCTGGTGACCGCGAGCGTCAGCTGGTTGGCGTCGTTGATGCGGTCGCCGCCGATGAACTGGTTTTCGGTAAACATCTGCGCATAGCTGAAATCCTGCAGCGCGGTGTCGAACACCGGGATATTGTCCTGGTTGCGGAATGGCGCGAACACGTAATAGGCGCGCGGCTCCAGCGTCTGTTCGTAGTCCTGCCCGGCAAAGCGGAACGGACGGTCGAAATAGACGCCGCTGTCGAGACTGAAGATGGGCAGGTTGCGGGTGATGCGCTGCTCGGCCGCATTGCCGTCCAGCGCGTAGTAGCTGCTGTGCCAGCCGATTTGCGGGGTGAGGAAGCCGAACGAGTTGGTGAGCGGCAGTCGCAGCGTGGGGTAGGCCAGCACCCGCGTACCTTCGGTCAGGGTGGGGTGGGCAAAGCGGGTGGCTTCGCTTTCCAGCTTGAGTTCGAGGCCGTTGCCCAGGGTCTGCGCCATTCCCAGGCGGGCGTGCGGCAGTCGTGCATAGGGCTCGACGATCGGGGTGAGCGCGGTGGAGTCCTGCAGGGTCTGGAAGCTTTGCGCCCGCAGCTCGGCGTTCCAGTGGCCGCGCTGCGTGGTCACCCAGGCTTCGCGATTGAGGTGGCTGATCGAGGTGGCTGAAATCAGATTGGACAGGTCGCGGAAATAATCGTCGTCCGATACGCGGTTGAACAGCATGCCGGCTTGGGTCGAAGCGCCGAGGCGGTAAGTGTTGTTGAGCGCCACACTCCAGCGCGAGCGGTCGGTCTCTTGGTCGTTGGGCAGGTATTCGAGGCGGTTCACGCCGCGCGCCTCGCCCAGCAGATAGCGGAATTCGCCGCCCAGCTGCACGCCGCGGCTGGACAGCAGGCGCGGGTAGAGCGTGGCGTCGTAATTGGGTGCGAGATTGAGGTAGTACGGCACCAAAATATCGAGGCCGCTGCGTTCGGTGGTGCCGATGGTGGGTGCCAGCATGCCGGTCTTGCGCGCGTCGTCGAGCGGGAAGTTCATCCACGGCGTGTAGAGGATGGGTACGCCAAGAAAATGCAGCGAGGCATTGCGCGCGGTGCCGATGTTGCGGGTCTTGTCGAGGTCGAGGTCGCGCACCTTGAGGAACCAGTCGTCGTCGTCGACCGGGCAGGTGGTGTAGGTGGCGTCCTGCAGCGTGTAGTGGGTTTTGTCGATGAAATCGATGCGCTCGGCGTCGCCGCGTCCCGGTTGGGCGGTGAAGCGGTAAACCGGCTGGGTGAGTTCGCCGCTGTAATCGTTGAGATTGAGCCTGAGCGAATCCCCCGCCACCAGCAGCGCGGGCTGTTCCAGCCGCACATTGCCGCGCGCCTGGACTTCGTTCAGCGTGATGTCGTAGAGCAGCCAGTCGGCAAAGAAATTCTGTCCGGCTTGACGCGCTTCCACGCGGCCACTGGCTTCGACGATGCCGGGCGCGTTCGATTCGATGCGGTCGGCCATCAGGAACAGCGGCCCTTCCGGGCCGGCCACAGCAGCGTCGCTCAGCTCGGCATCCTTTTTCAGCGCGAGCTCGCCCGCAGTCGCAGAAAAGGCGGTCAGCAACAGCACGACGAGTGCAAAGCCGGGCAGGGTGGACAAGCGATGTAAAATCTGGGCCAAGGTTATTTGAATTAGCGTTATTCGGAGCAGCATGGCAGTGGAACGTTTGCAAGCATTACAGGATTGGGCCGTCCGACAGTTGGGGGGGGAGTCGCTGGACATCGCCCCGGCGTCGGAGGACGCCAGCTTTCGCCGCTATTTTCGCGTCACCGCCAAAGGCCGCGATTATATCGTGATGGACGCCCCCCCGGCGCATGAGGATTGCCGGCCGTTTGTCACCATTGCCCGGTTGTTCGCAGATGCCGGGGTGCATGTGCCGCAGGTGCTGGCGCAGGATCTCGATCAGGGCTTCCTGCTGCTGACCGATCTGGGCAATACCACCTATCTGTCGGCGCTGAACGAAGCCGCCCCCGATCAAGGCGTGGCGCGCGAACTGTATCTGGCGTCGAACGACGCGTTGATCCGCATCCAGCAGGCGAGCCGTCCCGGCGTGCTGCCGGAATACGACCGCGCGCTGCTCGCCCGCGAGCTGATGCTGTTTCCCGAGTGGTATGTGGCGAAGCATCTCGGTGTGACCATGACGGATGAGCAGACGGCCACGCTCGACACCGTGTTTGGGCGCCTGCTCGCCAACAACCTGGCGCAGCCGCAGGTGTACGTGCACCGCGACTGGCATTCGCGCAATTTAATGGTGTCCGACCCCAATCCGGGGATCCTCGACTTCCAGGACGCCGTCTACGGCCCCATCACCTACGACCTCGCCTCGATCTACCGCGACGCCTACATCCAGTGGGACGAGGAGCAGCAGCTCGACTGGGTGATCCGCTACTGGGAAAAGGCGCGCGCCGCCCGCCTGCCGGTGCCCGAGGATTTCGGCGCATTCTGGCGCGATTTCGAATGGATGGGCGCGCAGCGCCACCTCAAGGTGCTCGGCATCTTTGCGCGGCTGTATCACCGCGACGGCAAGGACGGCTATCTGAAGGACATGCCGCGGGTGATGGGCTATCTGCGCACGGTTTGCGAGCGCTACGACGAGCTGAAGCCGCTGCTGTTCCTGCTGGATGCGCTGCAGGATAAACAACCGCAGGTGGGATACACGTTTTAGGGGGCACGGCCCAATGCCTTGTCATTGCGAGCGGAGCGAAGCAATCCAGTAGCTGAAGTGTTATCGGGATTGAGGATCGTTGGCCGGGGGTAGCCCGGCAGCTAGTTACTTTCTTTGTCTCGCCAAAGTAAAGTAACCAAAGAAAGGCGACCCCGACATCCCCGAATTCCCGAAAACCGAGCCTGCCGGGCGGGCGGCAAAGAACTCGCCCCGCTTTTGTAATGTTATTTAATTTTTGTGAGCGGGGCTCAAACACCTTTGCCGCTGATCCACCCGGCAGGCCCGATTTTCGGCGGGGCTGTAAGGGGATGAAAGTCAAAACCAGGGCGGCGATGACTGGGCGTTTGCGATTACTATTTATGCTTTTATCGACTCGCAAAAGTCTTTATTTTGAACGCCATACAAACTCAAACTGCAATGATTCTCGCCGCTGGCCGCGGCGAGCGCATGCGCCCGCTGACGGATCACATGCCGAAACCGTTACTGCAAGTCGGCGGCAAGCCGCTGCTGGTGTGGCACATCGAGCGCCTGCGTGCGGCGGGCTTCACGCACATCGTCATCAACCACGCCCATCTCGGCCAGCAGATCGAGGCGGCGCTGGGGAACGGCGCCGCATTCGGGGTGTCGATCGAGTATTCGCGCGAAGTCAGCGCGCTGGAAACGGCGGGCGGCATTGCCACCGCGCTGCCGCTGATCGATGCCGAGGTCTTTGCCGTGGTGAACGGCGACATCTACTGTGAATACGATTTCAGCCGCCTGGCCGAGCCGATGGCGCGGCTCGCCGCCGGCCACGACCAGGCGCATCTGGTGCTGGTCGACAACCCGCCGCAGCATCCGAAGGGGGACTTCGTGCTCGACGATGGCCGCGTGAAGAATGACTCCCCCCTCACGCCTTATCCCTCACGCCTCACCTTCTCCGGCATCGGGGTCTACCACCGCGCGCTGTTCGCCGACACCCCGGCAGGCGAAAGGGCGCCGCTGGCGCCGCTGCTGCGGCGGGCGATCGATGCCGGCCGCGCGAGCGGCGAACATTTTGGCGGGCGCTGGGAAGACGTCGGCACGCCGGCCCGCCTGGCCGCCCTGGACGAGGAACTGAGACAGCACCATGCAGCCTGATTCCGCAATTTACCTTGCCCGCCGCCAGCGGGTGCTGAACGAGATGGGCGAAGGGGTGATGGTCATCGCCACCGCCCCGGAAGTGCCGCGCAACCGCGACACCCACTATCCCTATCGCCACGACAGCTACTTCTACTGGCTGACCGGCTTTGCCGAGCCCGAGGCGGTGGTGGTGCTGGTGGGCGGCAAAGAGCCGCGCCACATCCTGTTCTGCCGCGAGCGCAACGAGGAGCGGGAGATCTGGGACGGCTTCCGCTACGGACCGGCAGCGGCGCGCGAGGTTTTCGCCTTCGACGACGCCTTCGCCTACGACACGCTGGACGCGGAACTGCCCAGGCTGCTGGAAAACCAGCCGACGCTTGCCTACCTCATCGGCCGCGACATGGCCTGGGACACGCAGATGATGGGCTGGCTCAACACGGTGCGCGGCAAGGCCCGCAGCGGCGTGCACGCACCGAACAGGATGGTCGACGCGCGCATCTGGCTGGACGAGATGCGCCTGGTTAAGGACGGCCACGAACTCGCCCTGATGCGCCGCGCCGCTGAGATCTCCACCGGCGCGCACCGCGCCGCCATGCGTGCAACCCGGCCGGGCGGCCACGAATACGAAATCGAGGCGGAGCTGCTGTCCGCCTTCCGCCGCGGCGGCGCCGAGGCGCCGGCCTATACCTCCATCGTCGCCAGCGGCGCCAACGCCTGTGTGCTACACTACGTCTTCAACAACCGGCCGCTCAAGGACGGCGACCTGCTGCTGATCGATGCCGCGGCCGAATTCGGCAGCTATGCGGCCGACATCACCCGCACCTTTCCGGTGAACGGCCACTTCTCGGCAGCGCAGAAGGATGCCTACGAACTGGTGCTCGCGGCCCAGACGGAAGCCATCGCAGCGGTGCGCCCCGGCAACCACTGGAACGCCCCGCACGAGGCGGCGGTGCGCGTGCTGACGCAGGGTCTGGTCGACCTTGGCCTGCTGCGCGGCGAGGTCGGCGGCCTGATCGAATCGAACGCCTACAGCCGCTTCTACATGCACCGCACCGGCCACTGGCTGGGCATGGACGTGCACGACGCCGGCGAATACAAGCTCAAGGGCGAGTGGCGCCCGCTGGTGCCCGGCATGACGCTGACGGTCGAACCGGGCCTGTACATCCGCCCGGCGGACGACGTGCCCGAGGCGTTCTGGAACATCGGCATCCGCATCGAGGACGACGTCGCGGTGACCGAATCCGGCTGCGAGGTGCTCACCACGCCGCCGAAAACCGTGGCGGAGATCGAGGCGTGGATGAAGGGATGAGCGCAGTTCTCATCGTCGGCGCCGGCCCGGTCGGCGCGGTGTGCGCGCTGGCACTGCAGCAGCAGGGCATCGCTGCGCAGGTGGTCGAGGCGCAGCCGGAAGACGCCCGCGCCGACAGCCGCACCCTGGCGCTGTCGCACGGCTCGCGCCTGATCCTCGACCGCCTCGGCGTGTGGGACAGGCTCGAAGACGCCACCCCGATCACCCGCATCCATATTTCGCAGCGCGGCGCGTTCGGCGTGGCGCGGCTTTCAGCCGACGAGGTGAAGGTGCCGGCGCTGGGCTACGTGCTGCCCTACGCCGCGCTGACTGCGGCGCTCAAACAGGCACTGGCAGATGCCGCCATCGCGGTCGACTACGGCGTGGCGGTGGAACGCATCGAGCCCGGCGCCGAAATGGCAAGCCTGCATGCGGCAGACGGCAGCGCCCGTGCCGCCCCGCTGGTGGTGGTGGCCGACGGCGGACGCGGCGAGGCGGCACCCAAACCCCGATTCGAACGCGACTACGACCAGATGGCGGTGGTGTGCGAAGTGCAGACCGAACTGCCGCACGCGAACCAGGCCTACGAGCGCTTCACGCCCGAAGGGCCGGCCGCACTGCTGCCGAAAGGCGACCGCTACGCCCTGGTGTGGACTGCAAGCCGCGAAGCTGCCGAGCGTATTGCCCAGCTTCCGGATGCTGAATTCCTGGTTGCGCTGGCCCGTCACTTCGGCGGGCGCCAGGGCCGCTTCCTGTCCGCCGACCCGCGCAAGACCTTCCCGCTGAAACTCGCCTGGACCGGCAGCGAGGCGGCCGACCGCGTGGTGCGCATCGGCAACGCCGCGCAGACGCTGCATCCGGTGGCGGGGCAGGGATTCAACATCGGCCTGCGCGACGCCTGGGAACTGGCGAGCCTGTGCGGCGACACGCAGAATGAATCAATCCAGCGCGGCGACACGCCGGCGAGCGAAATCGGCAGCGCCGCCATGCTGGCCGCCTACGCACGCGGACGGCGCGCCGACGTGCTCGGCGGCGTCGGCTTCACCGATTTTCTGGTGCGCGTGTTCTCCAACGACCTCGCGCCGCTGCGCCACGCGCGCGGGCTCGGCCTGCTGGCGCTGGAAGTGCTGCCGCCGCTGAAACGCTTTGTCGCGCGGCGGATGATTTTCGGGGCGCGTGGATGAACGGCAAACGCTATCAAGTCGTCATCGTCGGCGCCGGGCTGGTCGGCGCTGCGGCCGCGCTCGCGCTCGGCCGGCAGGGCTTCACGGTCGCGCTGGTCGAGCGCCAGCCGCCGCAGGTGCCGGACGAAACCTGGGATACCCGCATCTACGCCATCAGCCCCGCCAGCCAGCGCTACCTCGAACGCCTCGGTGTCTGGCAGCGCATGGATGCCGGCCGCATCCAGTCGGTGTTCCGCATGGATGTGGCGGGCGACAGCTTCGGCGCGATCCGGCTCGATGCCTACGAAGCCGGCGTGTCCCATCTGGCCACCATCGTCGAGGCCGGCCGCCTGCAGCACGCGCTGTGGCAGGCGCTGCAGGCCGACGGCAACGTGGCGCTGCACTGCCCGGCTGCCATCGATTCGATTCAATGGGGTGAACCGTATACGCAACTGTCGCTGGCCGACGGTTCGACGCTTGAGGCCGAGCTGGTCGTCGGCGCCGACGGCGCCGCCTCGCGCATCCGCGAATGGGCGGGCCTGGCCTCGACGTTGACGCCCTATGGCCAGAGCGGCGTGGTGGCGAATTTCGCATGCGGGATACCGCATCGCGGCACCGCTTTCCAGTGGTTTTTCGACAGCGACATCCTCGCCTGGCTGCCGCTACCCGGGAACCGCCTGTCGATGGTCTGGTCAACTCAGACGACGCATGCAGACGAGCTGGTCGCGCTGGATGCGGCGGCGCTGGCCGGCAAGGTGCGCGCAGCCGGTCATGACAGGCTGGGCGAACTGCAGCTGCTGACCCCCGCCGCGGCGTTTCCGCTGCGCCTCATCCGGGTGGATTCGGTTGTGGCGCCGGGCGTGGCGCTGATCGGCGACGCCGCCCACGGCGTGCACCCGTTGGCCGGGCAGGGTGTCAATCTTGGCTTCGGCGACGCCGAGGCACTGGTCGACATGCTGGCGCAACACCGCCACGCGCGTTGCGGCGATGTGCGCGTCCTGCAGGCGTATGCCCGTCAACGCGCCGAGCCGGTGCGGCGTATGCAGGCTGTCACACATGGCCTGCATCATCTGTTTTCCGACGAACGCGCTGCGTGGCTGCGCAATGCAGGCATGAAGGTCGCCGATCACCTGCCGCCGCTGAAGGCGGCGCTGGTGCGCGAGGCGATGTCCTGATTTTTGATTGTTTCCCTTGGAGTCTCGAATGAAATTCACCCCCCTGGCGCTGGCCGCCACCCTGATGTTTGCTGCGTCCGCGCAGGCCAACGAGTCGGTGATCCGCAAGGCGCTGACCGGGCAGTTTCCCGGCGCCAACATCGCCTCGGTGCAAAAAACCCCTTACAGCGGACTGTTCGAGGTCTATCTCGACGGCCAGCTGATCTACGTCGACGCCAAGGCGCAATACGTGTTTACCGGCGACGTCATCGACCTGAAGAAGCGCAGCAACCTGACGCAGGCGCGTTTGAATCAATTGCAGGCAATCAAGTGGGACAGCCTGCCGCTCGGCAATGCGCTGAAGACCGTCAAGGGCAACGGCGCGCGCAAGCTGGTGGTGTTCTCCGACGTCGATTGCCCCTACTGCCGCAAGTTCGAGGCTGAGCTCGCCAAGGTCGACAACATCACCGTCTACACCTTCCTCTACCCGATCGAGGGGCTGCACCCCAAGGCGGTGCAGGCCTCGAAGCAGATCTGGTGTGCGCCCGACCGCAACAAGGCATGGGACGACTACATCACCCGCGGCAGCGTGCCGAACAACGACGGCAAGTGCGCCAATCCGGTCGAGGCCACCATCGCGCTGGGCAACAAGCTGAAGGTGTCCGGCACCCCGACGCTGATTTTCACCAACGGCCAGCGCGTGCCCGGCATGGTGCCCGCGGCGCAACTGGAAAAACTGCTCGCCGCCAACGCCAAATAATCGTGTCCGATTTCTGGAACGCGCGCTATGCGACCGACGACTACATTTTCGGCACCGCGCCGAACGTGTTCCTGGCGAGCCAGGCCGCGCTGATCCGTCCCGGCATGCGCGCACTGGCCATTGCCGACGGCGAAGGCCGCAACGGCGTCTGGCTGGCCGAGCAGGGCGCGCAGGTGCATGCCATCGACGTGTCGCCGCTGGCGCTGGAGAAAGCGCGCAAGCTGGCCGGTGAACGCGGGGTGACGCTGGAGATCGAACAGGCCGACATCCTCGACTGGACCTGGCCCGAAGCGGCCTACGATCTGGTCGCGGCCATCTTCATCCAGTTCGCGCCGCCGCCCGAGCGCGACCGCATCATCGCAGGCATCCGCCGCACCTTGAAGCCGGGCGGCACGCTGATCCTGCAGGGCTACACGCCGAAGCAGATCGAGTTCGCCACCGGCGGCCCGCCGCATGCCGCCAACATGTACACCGCCGAATTGCTGCGCGAGTGGTTCGGCGACTGGGACATCCAGCATCTTGCCGAACACGAGTCGGTCATCAGCGAGGGCACCCACCATCACGGCATGTCCGCGCTGATCGAGCTGGTTGCGAAAAAGCCGGGCTGATCGGGCGTCAATTGTTCCGTACGGAGGTGCGGGCCGGCCCTGCCCGATGCCGTGGTGATTGCAGCGGCGCGTAAATCGCGGCGAAGACGCCGCTCCTACAAGAGGGGCAGGTGGCCCGTCGCCGGTGGCGGTGCTTATCCGAGGGTGAAAATGCACGGTTCCGCCCAGGCGGATAAAACAGCGCAGGCCTGTAGGAGCGGCGTCCTCGCCGCGATTTTCGTGCCCATGCCCGTCCCCAAGGAACAGAACACGGACGGCCCTCCTGAGTGCCATGCGGTGCTGCTTTGGTTGACGCGATCTTCCGTTAGCGACCCTAAGCGGAAATTGGCCGATTCGGAAAGTGGACGTTCAACATCTGAATTCACCGGCCTGCGCGGCTTTTCGCGCAAGGTCCGTGTTGACCGAAGTGTTATGTTTTGGCATCCACAAATGTTTCAATGAACGTAAGCCCACTGGAGCCGTGTGTGATTGTTTCGTATAAGTCGAGGCTCCCCAGTTGCAGAAGCTCTTTCCATATTGCATCAATGTCGGCATGTGCATTGAACACGTTCTCGTGTTCGCAATAGGCTGCCCACTCTCCGTCGAGATCGATTCGCCGATCTATTGCATCTGCAGGAAGCACAACTTCTTCGTCGAACTGAACTTCAACTGGCTTCCCATGTGCAAGGGTGTCTCTAAACGTCTTGAGCATTTCAATGGAGCTGTACGGCCGCACCTGAAAATCCGGTATGACCTTTAAAGTAGCTAGGACCTCTTCGATCTTGTCATTGAATGGCTGACGCTCCTTCCAACCTTTGACCCGCTTGTGACCAAGGAAGTTGATTCTTGCCTCGAAGGTGAACGCCAACGAGATCAGACATGCCATGTAATCGAAAGTGATTCCCTTATGGTCGCCTGAGGCAAGCTTCGCACTGATTACCTCCATGAAATGATGTGCGGCATTGGAGAGATCGTTGTGCACATAGATGTTCTTGTGCCCACTGTGCCTAGCGCGTACTTTCTCCATCAGCGGCTCCCTTTCCGAGAAACATAACGTAGAGCTAACCGGCGCTGCGCGGCTTTATCGCGCAGCGTACGCACAATTACTCCTTGCTCTCTGTACTAGGCACATCATCAAGGTATCGGCCGATATCGACGCGCAGGCGATCAAGGTAGCCGGGAATCTCGTAGTCGAGACGGCGGCGAATCTCCTCCTGGTCGGTTTCCCGATTCTGCACAGCCCAGTTCCAGAACTGCAGGAGTTCGCCAGTGTACTGGTCCATTCTCGCTTTGAGATCGTCCGTAAGAAACACGGAGAGGGAATCACACGCGCTTCGGAACTCGTGCATCGGCGTGACATCGTCCGCTCTCTGGTCGAAGTACAAGTGGCGGCGAAGAAAGTCCAGATACGCGTAGAAGGCGCCGTAAAGTTCGACGAGGGCCGCAGACCGCTTCTCATACCACGCAGAGCGCCGAAGAATACTTTCCTCTAGGCGCGCCCGGTCGTTGGCAAGTTGAAGTTCGAGTTCGGTCTTATATCTCTCCAAGCGTCGGCTCGCGCGGTGGTTTAGGAACAACATTAGTGCGGAAACCACGAAGGTTGATAGTGCAGCGGGGGCTGCATTCTCGATCATCTGGCTCCATTCAATCATCCTCACTCCCTAGCGCGCCGGTTAAAAGGTATTCACCAGCTCCGCCGGTCTGAATTATTGAAATTCGTAGAACCTGCTGTTGTGGTAAAGCGGCTTGATTCATGGTCGGCTTGTAGAGGCTATCTGTTTGCATGCGCAATGATAATCCGGATAGAACGTCTGCTATGGGAGAAATGCCCAGATGACCGCTTCTGGCCGATTTGCGCCCTTTGCATTCTGGCCACGTCATCACGCAAGGGTGTGTGAATCCCCCAATCATTCGCCGTGCGCTTGTTCCTCGCGCGCCAGCTGGCGCAGGCCGTCGAGGGCGTTTTTCAGGGTGGCGTTGTCGCTGTCGCGCGGGTACACCATCCACGCGGGCAGCTTGAACTGCGGGGCATGCGGCACGCGCCACAGTTGTCCCGCTTCGATGTAAGCCCTCACCAGACGCAGCGGAAAATAGCCGCTGCCGCCGTAGGTCAGCAGCTGCTGCACGCCGAGCCAGCCGATGTTGGCGACCAGCGCGGGCGTCGGGGCGTCGGGATGATGGTCACTGAACTGGGCGTGGAATTCCGGCCCCCAGTCGATGTGAATGTAACCCTCATCCGGCCAGCCGCGTTTGAGGTCGCTGGTCACCAGCAGCAGGGTTTCGTCGAACAGCGGCTCGACCGTAAGGCCGGAGCGCGAGGTCGGCGTGTACATCACGCCGATGTCGACGGTGCCCTCGATCAGCCCCTGCATGATGTCGGCCTCGAAGCCGATTTCCAGGCGCAGCGACACATCCGGCGCGGCCTCGCGCATCCACGCCACCCAGTGCGGCAGAAAACCTTCCCACAGCGCGATCCTTCCCGACAGCGTCAGCACGTCGCGAAAGCCCTGCGGCAGGCCGACGTCGTGGCGCGCCTGCTCCACCGTGCGCACCAGGTGCTTGGCGTGGCGCATAAAGCGCTTGCCGGCCGGCGTCAGTTCGGCGCCGTTGCGGCCGCGCTGGAACAGGCGGGCGCCGAGCGCGGCTTCCAGCGTGTGGATGCGGGCGCTCACGGTCGATTGGGTGACGTGCAGGCGGCTGGCGGCGGCGACGAAGTTGCCGGTGGCGGCCACCGTCAGGAAGGTGCGGGCGAGTTCGGTATCCATGCGGGGTTTATATATCGAATTATTCGATATTAGATAGCAAAATTTATCGTTGGATGGATATATAAGAGATCCCTAAACTGGCTCCATCGCAACAGAAGGAGCCTGCCATGAATCAAACCCCCGATTTCGCGGCCTTGATGCCCGAGCGCGATGCTGAGGGCTATCTGATCGAGCCCGAAAACTGGAACGAGGAGGTGGCTCAAGCCCTGGCCCAGGAAGAAAACATCCAGCTCACCGACGACCACTGGGACACGATCCGCTTCATGCGCGACCACTACGAGGAGCATCAGGTCATCGCCGATGCCCGCTTCGTCATCAAGCACCTGGCCGAGCGGATGGGGAGGGATGCGCAGAAGAAGCTGTTCGACCTTTACCCCTACGGCTACGTGAAGCAGGCTTGCAAAATAGCCGGCATGAGGCGGCCCCGCGCCTGGAGCACGGGTTGATGGTGCGCAGGCTGGCCTATTCGGTTTCGGAGCGCGAGCACTGGATTTCGGCTGCCGGCGGCCTGCTCGGCATCCTTGCGGTGCTGTGGACCAGCCATTTCTGGCTCGACGGCCACGGCGGCGTGCTGGCGATCGCATCGATGGGGGCGTCGGCCGTGCTGCTGTTTGCCGCGCCGCATGGTGCGATGTCGCAGCCGTGGCCGGTACTCGGCGGCCATCTGGTGTCGGCGCTGATCGGCGTGACCTGCGCGCGCTGGCTGGGCGGCGAGCCGATGCTGGCGGCCTCGCTGGCGGTGGCGCTGTCGATCGCCGCCATGTACGGCCTGCGCTGCCTGCATCCGCCTGGCGGGGCGACCGCGCTGTACGCCGTGCTCGGGGGCGAAACCGTGCATGCGCTCGGCTATGGCTACCTGTTCAGCCCGGTGCTGCTCAATATCGTCGTGCTGGTGACGGTGGCGGTGGTGTTCAACTATCCGTTCGCCTGGCGGCGCTACCCGCAAAGCTGGCATCAGCGCACCAAGCCCGTTGCCATGACAGCCGAAAAAAGCATGATTCCGCACAGCAGCCTGGTTTACGCGCTGTCCCAGATCGACACCTTCGTCGACATCAGCGAAGACGACCTGCAGCGGATTTATGCGCTGGCGCTGGCGGGGCAACCGCAGCCCGCCCCGGAAGCCACGTCACAGCCGGCCGAAGCCGTGCGCTGACGGCCGGCGCGCTGGCGCCGGCACGGATTGCAGCCTTATCCCAGTGCGGTGTCCAGCATCATCATGACGACGAAACCGCCGATGATGCCCAACGTGGCGGCCTGCTCGTGGCCCTTGCGGTGGGTTTCCGGAATGATTTCGTGCGACACCACCCAGATCATCGCGCCGGCGGCAAAGCCCAGCCCGGCCGGGTAGAGCGGCGCGAATCCCGAGGTGAGCGCGACGCCGACGATGGCGCCGAGCGGCTCAGCCAGCCCGGTGAGCGCGGCGAAGGCGACCGCCTGCCACGGCGCGTAGGCGATGGTGCGCAGCGCCACCGCGACCACCAGGCCTTCCGGGATATCCTGGATCGCGATCGCCGCGGCCAGCGGCACGCCGACCGAGGTGTCGCCGCCGGAAAAGCCGACGCCGATCGCCATGCCTTCGGGGAAGTTGTGCAGCGCGATGGCGAACACCATCAGCCAGACGCGGCGCAGCTTCACCCATCCGGGTCCGTGGCGGCCGGCGCCGGGATGCTCGTGCGGCACCGCCTTGTCGGCCAGCAGCAGGAACAGCGCGCCCAGCACCATTCCTACGGCAACAATGGCGGCGCCCGCCGGCTTGCTGCCGAGGATGTCGGTGCCTGCCTCGACCCCCGGCAGGATCAGCGAAAAAGCCGCCGCCGCCGCCATCACGCCGGCGCCGAAGCCGAGCATGATGTCTTCCCATCGCGTGGAAATCTTGCGGATGAACAGCGCCGGCAATGCGCCCAGCGCGGTGGCCAGCGCCGCCACGGCGGAACCGGCGAGCGCCATCCCCATCGGGGTGTCGAGCCGGGTGCCGCCCTGTGCCCACGCCACCCACCCCAGCCCCGCCAGCAACGCGAGTACCAGGCCGCCGCTGCCGAATTTGAGTGCGACGGCGTGACGCGGGTCGGCAAAATAATCCTGCAAGGCACGGGCGGCGATGTTCATGGATTCACTTTAGCCAATGCCCGGCGCTTCATCAGCGTCCACTGCGGCCATGCCGCCGACGCCGAGGCCGAGGCCGATCATGACCAGCGCATGTGTCAACGCGCGGCGAAGCGGATGCGTGGGAGCGGGATAGTCCGGTGCGGACGCGATCGAATCGCGGCGGTATTCATCGTCAGTACTCAACATGCTGATGGCGATCATGTTTTCTCTTTTTGATGGTTTGGGCGGGGCTTTGCGCCCCGCCCGGCGTCAGGTTTATCCCCGAGGTCACGCAAGGTCGAAGCGATCGAGGTTCATCACCTTGTTCCAGGCTGCCACGAAGTCATGGACGAACTTCTCCTGCGCGTCGGCGCTGGCATAGGCTTCAGCCAGGGCCCGCAGCTGGGAATTCGAACCGAAGAGCAGATCGACGCGGGTGCCGGTCCACTTCTTTTCGCCGGTCTTTCGATCGCGCCCTTCGAACACGTCCTCGGCGTCCGACACCGCCTTCCACGCCGTGCCCATGTCGAGCAGGTTGACGAAGAAGTCGTTGGTGAGCGCCTCTGGCCGCTGGGTGAAGACACCCTGCCGGGACTGTCCGACGTTGGCGTTCAGGGCGCGCAAGCCGCCCACCAGCACCGTCATCTCGGGCGCGGAGAGCGTCAGCAGCTGCGCGCGGTCGAGCAGCAGTTCCTCGGCCGAGACGGAGTACTTGCCCTTCTGGAAGTTGCGGAAGCCATCCGCGATCGGTTCGAGCACGGCGAAGGCTTCGACGTCGGTCTGTTCCTGCGAGGCGTCCATGCGGCCCGGCGCGAAGGGAACCGTCACCGTGTGGCCCGCATTTTTGGCGGCCTGTTCGACGCCGGCGCAGCCCGCCAGCACGATCAAGTCGGCCAGCGATACTTTCTTGCCGCCGGGTTGCGCGCCATTGAACTCGGCCTGGATGCCTTCAAACCTGGCCAGCACCTTGGCCAGTTGCGCGGGCTGGTTGGCTTCCCAGTCTTTCTGCGGCGCGAGGCGAATGCGCGCGCCGTTGGCGCCGCCGCGCTTGTCGGAACCGCGGAAGGCGGACGCCGAGGCCCAGGCGGTCGAGACCAGTTCAGGGACGGACAGTCCCGACGCCAGGATCCTGGCCTTGAGGGCGGCGGCATCCTGGTCGTCGATCAGGGGATGGTCGACGGCGGGGACGGGGTCTTGCCAGAGAAGGTCTTCCGCAGGCACTTCGGAGCCGAGATAGCGCGATTTTGGGCCCATGTCGCGGTGGGTCAGCTTGAACCAGGCACGCGCGAAAGCGTCGGCGAATTCGTCCGGGTTCTGGTGGAAGCGCCGTGCGATCGGCTCGTAGATCGGATCCATCCGCATCGCCATGTCGGCAGCGGTCATGATGATCGGCACTTTTTTCGAGGCATCGTGCGCGGCCGGGGCCATGTTGCTGTCGGTCGCCTGTTTCGGCGTCCACTGATGGGCGCCCGCCGGGCTCTTGGTCAGTTCCCACTCGTTGCCGAACAGCATGTCGAGATAGCTCATGTCCCACTTGGTCGGCGTCGGCGTCCACGATCCTTCCAGGCCGCTGCCGATCTGGTCGCCGCCCTTGCCCGTGCCGAAGCTGCTCTTCCAGCCCAGCGCCTGCTGCTCGACCGGGGCGGCTTCCGGTTCGGGCCCCACGTGCGAGGCGGGACCGGCACCGTGGCATTTGCCGAAGGTGTGCCCGCCGCAGGTAAGCGCCACCGTCTCTTCATCGTTCATGGCCATGCGCGCGAACGTCTCCCGAACGTCCCGGCCGGACCCGAGTGGATCCGGATTGCCGCCCGGTCCTTCCGGGTTGACATAAATCAGCCCCATCTGCACGGCAGCGAGCGGGTTTTCGAGGTCGCGTTCGCCGGAATATCGCGTCTTGTCGTCGAGCCATTTCTTCTCATTGCCCCAGTAGACGTCGATTTCAGGCGCCCAGACGTCCTCGCGTCCGCCTGCAAAACCGAAGGTCTTGAAGCCCATCGATTCCATGGCGACGTTGCCGGTAAGAACCATGAGGTCGGCCCAGGAGATTTTCCTGCCGTACTTCTGCTTGATCGGCCACAGCAGCCGGCGGGCCTTGTCGAGGTTGACGTTGTCGGGCCAGCTGTTGAGGGGAGCAAAACGCTGGTTGCCGTGCCCTGCGCCGCCGCGGCCGTCACCGGTGCGATAGGTGCCTGCGCTGTGCCACGCCATGCGGATGAAAAAAGGTCCGTAGTGGCCGTAATCCGCGGGCCACCACTCTTGCGAGTCGGTCATCAGCGCGGTGAGGTCCTTCTTCACGGCCGCGAGGTCGAGCGTCTTGAATGCCTCGGCGTAGTCGAAGTCCTCGCCCATCGGGCTGGACTGGGGGGAATGCTGGTGCAGGACCTCCAGTGGCAGCTGGTTCGGCCACCAGTCCCGGTTTGACGCACCACTCCCGGCTTTGTGAACAAACGGACATTTGCTTTCTGACATGACGATCTCCTGTTGATACTCGATTCCACAGCGGAACACCTACATTTAAGACCATGAATGAGAATTTGTATAATGAATAGTCTAGAATGAATTCATTGACAAAATCGAACGACTGTCATGACCCTGCAAGAATTGAGATATCTGGTGGCGCTGGCCGATCACGGCCATTTCGGCCGTGCAGCCGAGGCCTGCTTCATCACCCAGTCGACGCTGTCCACCCAGATCAAGAAGCTGGAGGATTTTCTCGGCGTGACGCTGTTCGATCGCAGCCTGAAGCGCGTCACCCCGACGCCGATCGGTCGCGAAATCCTGCAGGCCGCGCGCAGCATCGTCGAGGAATCCGAGCGCATTCGTGAACTGGCGAAGCATGCCCAGGACCCGATGGCACGCACGATCCACCTCGGCGTGATCCCCACACTGGGGCCGTACTACCTGCCGCATGCGCTGACCCTGGTGCACAAAAAGCACCCCGACCTGCGGCTGCTGCTGCGCGAGGAAATGACGCCGCAGATTCTGCAGCACCTGGTCGACGGCAAGCTCGATGCAGGCCTGCTGGCGCTGCCCGTCAGCGACGACAGCCTGCGCGTCGAGCCGCTGTTCTACGAACCCTTTTTGGCCGCGCTGCCCGCCGGGCACCCGCTCGCCAAACGCGACACCTTGAAGGTGTCCGACATCATCAACGAGAAACTTCTGCTGCTCGACGAAGGGCACTGCCTGCGCGATCAGGCGCTCGACGTCTGCGGCACCGGCTCGCGCGGCCGCGAGGAGGTGCGCGCCACCAGCCTGGAAACCCTGCGCCAGATGGTGGCGATGGGGCTGGGACTGACGCTACTGCCGGCGCTGGCGGTGGACGCCGGGCCGCGCGTCAGCAAAAAGGCGGTCGAAATCCGCCCCTTCAAGTCGCCGCCGCCGGGGCGCACCATTGCCTTGGTGTGGCGCAAGCGTGCGCCGTTCCCGGAGACCTTCGAGCAACTGGCGCAGACCTTGAAAAACGCGCTGCCCGGCGATGTGGAGCCCGTCTAGACATGTCCGATCGCAACGACCCGCGCGTCTTTTTCGCCGCCGAACGCACGCTGATGGCGTGGACCCGTACCGGGCTCACCCTGATGGCATTCGGCTTCGTGCTGGAGCGCTTCGGTCTGTTTCTCCACTTGCTGCGTCAGGACCCAAGCCACTCAGGGCGCGATCTGTCATTCTGGATCGGCATCGCCTTCATCATCCTGGCGCTGACGGTGATCGGGTTCTCCATTGTGCAGTTCCGGCGTGTGCTCGCTACGCTGAAGCCGATCGGAATTCCCGCGCGCTATTGCACCTGGTCGGGGATCGCGATGAACCTGTCGGTGGTGGTACTGGGCATCGCGGTGCTGGCGTATCTGTTTTCAGAACTCTGATTGCCGGCGCGATTCCGCGCGTTTTCGGTGTGATGACGCGCTGGACAGGCTGCCGCGCGTGCTGCATGAAAAAGCCCCGCTGGCTTGCGCCAGCGGGGCCAGATCAACTGCCGTCAAACCAGCCGACGGCAGGCGGAAGCCCTGTTCAGGGCCGCCTCATTCAGTCTTTGTCGTGACCTTTGTCATGACCATAGTGGTGGCCATGGTCGCCCTTCGTCTTCTGGCAAGGCGTGGTGAGCATGATGGTGCGATCGACCTTGCTGGAAGGGTGCTGCACGTTGATGTAGGCGGTGTTCGACTTGAACGGGTCGAAGTACAGGCCGGTGCTTTCCGCGCCGACGGTCGACAGGCTGGCCCACTTGCCAACCGCTTCGGCCACACCGTCGTTGTTCTCGTCCTTGGCGAACCAGACGTCTTCGATACCGCCCGGCTGGTCTTCGACGATGTAGATGTTGCCGTCGGCATCGATCGCCAGGTTGTCGGGGCTCTTGAAGGTGGCACCGACGGGCTGGCCGGTGGCCATGTCCAGCGTGTTCTGGTCGGCGAACAGCTTGACCGTGTTGGTGCGCAGGTCGATGGAAAACACCTTGCTGTTGGTGGTGGTCGCCACGAACAGCATCTGCTTGCCGTTCTTCAGCGTCTTGATTTCCAGATCTTCGGGACGGTCGAAGTTGGTGCCCAGGAACTCGGGCAGGTTCGGCGTGGCGCGGCCGTCGATCGCGGTCAGGCCATTGGGGTCGGTGACGATGACTGCGCCGGGCAACGCGATGCCGTTCATGTCGGTCAGCGGAATCCAGGTGGCGGTGCCAGTGGCTTCCTCAACCGTGCCGTCGCCCACGCGCAGCACAAAGGTCTGGCCGGCGGCGAAGAAGTCATCGCCGTTGTCGGCCTTCGGGTTGGCCGAGGTGAACTTGAAAATGTGGCTGTCGTTGCGCTCGTCGATGAAGTACAGGTTGTTCTTCTTGTCGAACGCCAGGCCTTCGTGCGAGACGCGCGGCAGGATGTCGCGGTGCTTGATCACGATGTCGGCGGGAGCGGCCAGCGGATTGGTCACTTCGAACAGGCGGCCATAATGGCTGGTGGGGACGGCGGCCGGATCACTCCACGATTCCTCGGCGGTGATGAATGTGCCCCACGGGGTCCAGCGGGAGGCGTCGAAAGACTTGTGGCTGTCAAGCGCGGGGGACGCCGCCGGGCTGTGCCAGATGGTCTCGGTCTGCATGGTGCGCAGATCGGTGCGCTGGATGCCGGCCTGGCCGGTTTCAAACACGGTGAACAGGAAGCGGCCGGCTTCGGGGCCGTTCTCGTTGACGGTGTGCATGTCCCAGTTCCCGCTGTCGAAACGGTTGGCCTGGGTCACGTCGCGGCTGGCGATGTTGATCTGGCTGAAGTGCGGCGAGGACAGCTTGTAGGGCGCTGACTCGGGCAGCGTGCCGGCGCCGACATCACCGACCATGGGGGTGAAGTCTTCGAAGGAGGTGCCGCCGGCGAAGGCCGTGGACCCGGCCAGAACCAGGCCGATTGCGAGCGAGAGTTTCTTGAGCATCATGGAGGAGTTCCCTTTCAATAATGAATGAATGTAGGTTGTGCCGGTCGGCAGCGTCTTCGGATGTCCCTCAGCGCCACACTCAGTCGACCCGGTACGCGAAGCATCCTATCGGTCCCTGATGTCATGCATATTTCAGCGCACGGGATAAATCGGGTTCTTCCAGTTCATGCTCGATCCAGCGGCCGGCCAGGGCATGTGCGCCCAATTTTCCCGCCCGGGTGGAGCCGGATCTCGCGACTATTCTGCACAGTCTGATTTGAGACTCGTTTAGAATCGCTTTACCTTGAACCCCATTCCACATCGCCTCCTGTTGTGCGCATCGCTTGCGCTGTGGTCGTCGTGGGGCCATGCAGCCGCGCTCGATCTGCCTGAGCGCCCCGGCGCATTCTGGCTGCAGCGCGATGCGCTGCCTGTCCTGGCGCCGGCGGCCCGCCCCGCCCCTGCCCGTTTCGACAGCCTGGCCGCGCTGACCGAGCACGCCCTGCGCCAGCGTCCCGAAGCGCGCGCCGCCTGGCTCGGCATCCAGGCCGAGGCGGCAAGGCTGGATGGCGCGGAGGCCGCCAACTGGCCGACGCTGACCGGGCAACTGAACTTTACCCGGAGCCGCTCGCTGTCGAGTTCCGGCGCAACGGCGCCGACGCTGCATCGCTACGGCCCCAGCTTCGGCCTGGCCTACGTGCTCTACGACTTCGGCGCGCGCGC
>JAHJNP010000067.1 GCA_018820745.1 Gammaproteobacteria bacterium | reverse complement strand
GACAAGAACGAAACCGATGCGATCAAGCTCGCCCTGGGCGATGCGGCCTACAAGACTGTGGTCAACTCGACCAAGTCGATGACCGGGCACCTGCTGGGCGGCGCCGGCGGCGTGGAGTCGGTGTTCACCGTGCTGGCGGTGCATCATCAGGTGTCGCCGCCGACCATCAATATCTTCTCGCAAGACCCGGAGTGCGATCTCGATTACTGCGCCAACACCGCACGCGACATGAAGATCGACTTCGCACTCAAGAACAACTTCGGGTTTGGCGGCACCAACGGCTCGCTGATTTTCAAGCGCGCTTGACCCTCGCTGCGGATCGTTCGGCCATGCCTGAAATCCGGGAGTGGTCGCTGACGTCCAACACCTGGCGGCCCGATCTGATCCGGCTACAGGCCGCCGATCCGCGGCGTTACCCCGGCCTCTTTCTGAGCAGCGGCGATGCCGGCTGGGACGTGCTGTTTGCGTTTCCGCAGGATGTCGTGCGAATTTCCGCCATCGATGGCCTGGACGGATTGCAGTCGCATCCGGCGATGCAACTCCAGCCCGCTTCGCCGCAATCCAGTCATGAACTCCCCTTCAGTGGCGGCTGGCTGTGCGCGTTCGCGTACGAGCTGGGTGGCCTGTTCGAGCCCAGCGTCGGTCTCGCGGCCGATCCTGATTTCCCCCTTGCCTGGCTGGCGCGCATCCCTGCGGCGATCCTGTTCGATCGCGCTAACGGGCGCTGCGTGCTGATGGCTGAAGCCGGTCAGACCGAGCTGCTCGACCACATGCAGCGCGATCTGGATGCCGCGCTGCCGCCGCTGCCGGCCGTTCCGGCGCCGTGCGACCTGCGCGAAGACGACCCTGCCGCGTTTCTCGTCGGGGTTGCGCGCATCCAGGACTATATTCGCGCGGGCGACGTGTTCCAGGTCAATCTGTCGCGCGGCTGGCAGGCTGAATTCGCCGCGCCGGTTCCCGCGGCGTCATTGCTGGCGCAGTTGATGCAGCGTAATCCGGCGCCGTTTTCCGCGTTGCTGCAACTGGATGAATGGGCGATCGTGAGTTCGTCGCCCGAGCGGCTGGTTCGCCTTGACCAGGACGGGATGCTGGAAGCCCGGCCGATTGCAGGCACCCATCCGCGCAGCGACGATGCGGCCGAGGATGCCGCACTGCGCGCCCGTCTGCAGGCGCATCCCAAGGAGCGCGCCGAGCACGTCATGCTGGTCGACCTGGAACGCAACGACCTCGGGCGGGTGTGCGAGCCGGGCAGTGTCAAAGTGGACGCGCTGATGGAAATCGCCAGCTATCGCCACGTCCATCACATCGAATCCACTGTCCGCGGCAAGCTGCGCGCCGGCATGCGCGTGCTCGACGCCTTGCGCGCGGTGTTTCCCGGCGGCACCATCACAGGGTGTCCCAAGGTGCGCACCATGCAGATCATCCATGAACTGGAGCAGGCGCCGCGCCGCAGCTACACCGGCAGCGTCGGCTATATCAACCGCGACGGCAGCTTCGATTTCAACATCCTGATCCGCAGTTTCCTGCTGCGCGGGCGCACGCTGAGCTTTCGCGCCGGCGCCGGCATCGTCGCCGATTCCATCGCCACGCGCGAACTCGACGAAACCCGCGCCAAGGCGCGCGGCCTGTTGCGCGCGCTTGAACCATGATCCTCGTCAACAGCCAACGGTCTGACACCGTGAGCGCGCTGGACCGCGGACTGGCCTACGGCGACGGCGTGTTCCGCACCCTGCGCACGCACGCCGGCCAGCCGCTGTGGTGGCGCGACCAGTACGCCAAACTCGCCGCAGACGCTGCGGCGCTGGCGCTGGCGTGTCCCGACGAAGCAGGATTGCTCGCCGAAGTCTGCCAGGTGGCCGAGACAGGGCAGGGGGTCGTCAAGATCATGCTCACGCGGGGCGCCGGCGCACGCGGCTATGCGCCGCCTGCCGCCCAGGCCTGCACCCGCATCCTGCTGTCCACGCCCTTGCCGCCGCATGCCCGGCCCGACGCGGCAGTCGATGTCACGGCACGCTGGTGCACGCTACGCCTGTCGCGGCAGCCCCGGCTGGCCGGGATCAAGCATCTGAACCGGCTGGAGAACGTGCTGGCGCGGTCGGAATGGGACGACCCGGAAATCTTCGAGGGGCTGTTGTGCGACGATGGCGGCGCGGTGATCGGCGGCGTGATGAGCAATCTGTTCTGGGTCAAGGAAGGCGAACTGTTCACCCCCGACCTGAGCCAGTGCGGGGTGGCCGGCGTGGCGAGAACGCGTCTGCTGCGCGCGGCGATGCGTCGTGGCATCCGCACCCATGTCGGTCGGTCGCTTCCAGACGCTATACTCGCTGCCGACGAAGTGATGATTTGCAACAGCGTCATCGGGGTGCGCCGCGTGGCCCGGCTGGATGACGTGAGCTGGTCGCCTGCTGGCTGGACCGATACTTTGAAAACAGCTTTGGATGATGACGTTGATTAAGCGACTGTTCGTGCTTGCCGTGCTGGCTGCGCTGATGCTGGCCGGCGGGCTGGCCTGGTATGGCAACCGGCCCCTGCACATCGACTCCCTGCCGAAAACCCTCAACGTGATGCCCGGCACCCATTTGCGGAGCTTGAGCGTGATGCTGGAACGCGAAGGCGTGATCGGCAACGCGCCCGTGTTCTGGCTGCTTGGGCGTGTGCTGGGAAAGGGCGCGGCAATCAAGGCCGGTATGTACACGCTGGACAAGCCGCTCACGCCGCTGGCCCTCTATGGCAAGTTCGAGCGTGGCGAGGTTTCGCAGGCGGTCGTCCAGTTCATCGAGGGCTGGAACTGGCGCGAGGTGCGCGCAGCCCTTGCCGCGCAGCCGCTGCTGAAACAGGACAGTGCCGGCATGGACGATGCCGAACTGCTGCAGGCGATCGGCGCCGTAGAAAGCCACCCCGAAGGCCTGCTGTTTCCCGACACCTACTCATTCGCGCCGCATTCGTCCGACCTCAACGTGCTGCGCCACGCCTACCGCCTGCAGCAGGCAAAGCTCATGGCCGCCTGGGAAACCCGTGCGCCGGGGCTGCCCTACCGTACCCCGTACGAAGCGCTCATCATGGCGTCAATCGTCGAAAAGGAAACCGGCGCGGCGTTCGAGCGCCCGCGGATCGCCGGGGTGTTCATCAACCGGCTCAGGCTGGGGATGCGCCTGCAGACCGATCCCACCGTGATCTATGGGCTGGGCGAGCGCTTCGATGGCAGCCTGCGTCGCGTCGACCTGCAGCGCGACACCCCGTACAATACCTATACCCGCGCGGGGCTGCCGCCGACGCCGATTGCGATGCCCAGCGAGGCCGCGATCCGGGCCGCGCTCAACCCGGCCAAAACCGATGCGCTGTATTTTGTGTCGCGCAATGACGGCACCCATGTGTTCTCCAGCAACCTCGACGCACACAATCGCGCCGTGAACCGCTACCAACGATGACCGCCGGCAAATTCATCACCCTCGAAGGCGTCGACGGCGCCGGCAAAAGCACGCATCTGGAATTCGTCTCCGACTGGCTGCGCCAGCAGGGCAGGGAGGTCATCGTCACCCGCGAGCCCGGCGGCACGCCGCTTGGCGAAACCTTGCGTGAACTGCTGTTGCATCAGCACATGGATCCCGACACCGAGCTGTTGCTGATGTTCGCCGCGCGCCAGGAACACCTGGCCCGCCTGATCCTGCCAGCGCTGGCGCGCGGCGCGTGGGTGGTGTCCGACCGTTTCACCGATGCCAGCTACGCCTACCAGTGCGGTGGGCGCGGCATCGCGACGGAACGCATCGCCGCGCTGGAAACCTGGGTGCAGCGCGGCTTTCAGCCCGACCTCACCCTGCTGTTCGACGTGCCGCCGGAGGTCGCGCAAGCGCGTCGCTCGGCCGCGCGCGCGGCCGACCGTTTCGAGCGCGAGGCCGACAGCTTCTTCAGCCGCGTGCGCCATGCCTATCTCGATCGTGCGCAGGCCGAACCCGGGCGCATCCGCGTGCTGGATGCGCGCCACAGCATTGCCGAACTGCAGGCCGAAATCGGCCAGCAGTTGCAGACACTGACATGAGCAGCGCGCCCTATCCCTGGCTGGAATCGGCGTGGCAGCGCTTGCTGACGACGCGCGCCCGCCCGGCGCAGGCCTTGCTGCTGGCGGGACCGCGCGGGGTGGGCAAGGGCGAGTTGGCGCGGGCGTGGGCGCAGGCTCTGCTGTGCGAAGCGCCGCTCACCGATGGCACGGCCTGCGGCCAGTGTCCGGCCTGCCACTGGTTCGACACCGGCGGGCATCCGGATTTTCGGCTCGTCACCCTGCAGGAGAAAACCAACAAGCAGGGCGAGACCCGGATGGCCACCGCCATCGAGGTCGAGCAGGCGCGTGAAACGGTCGACTTTGTCCAGCTTTCAACCTACCGGGCGGGCTTTCGGGTGGTGCTGGTCGATCCGGCGGACAGCCTCAATCCGGCGGCCGCCAACGCTCTGCTAAAGGTGCTTGAGGAACCGCCGTTAAATACGGTGTTCGTGCTGGTCTCGGATCAGCCGCGCCGGCTGCTGCCGACCATCCGCAGCCGCTGCACCCGTCTCGACATCGGTCTCCCGGCTGCCGAGACGGCAGCAGCGTGGCTGGCAGGGCAGGGTGTGGACGATGCAAGCAACCTGCTGGCCCTCTCCGGCGGCACGCCGCTCGACGCGCTGCGCTGGGCCGACAGTGGCGAGCTGGATGAACGCCGCAGCGTGCTGGAAGGCCTGGCGCGCCCTGACCAGCTCGATCCGGTGACGCTGGGTGAACGCTGGAAAACGGTCGGGACACGGACCTGGCACAACGTGGCTTACAAATGGCTGGGCGATTTGCTGGCAGTCAAGTTGCAAGGCAACGTGCGGTTTAACCGCGATTTTGCTGAAGTGCTGGCGCAGTTGGGGAAAGAGGCTGATCTGGCGAAGTTGCTGGCGCTCGCCAGAATGCAGGCAAGCGAAGGCAGGACGCTGTTGCATCCGCTCAATCGCAGCCTGCAGCTGGAAGCCTGGTTGATTCGGTACCGGCACCTGTTTGATTGAGAGAGTTGAATATGAATACAGCAGTCAATGATGTCACCTCGCAAGTTCGCCCTGGCGTGCTCTCCCTGTCGATCAAGGAAAAATCCGCACTGTTTGCGGCCTACATGCCTTTCATCAAGGGGGGAGGGTTGTTCATTCCCACCAACAAGAGCTACAAAATGGGCGAGGAAGTGTTCATGCTGCTGACCCTGATGGATGACCCCGCCAAGCTGCCGGTATCCGGCAAGGTGGTGTGGGTGACGCCCGCCGGCGCGCACGGCAGCCGCACCCAGGGCGTCGGCGTGCAGTTCGCCTTCAACGAAAGCGGCAAAGCGGCACAACACAAGATTGAAGGCTTGCTCGGGGGCTCGTTAAAATCGGTGCGCCTGACACACACCATGTAGGACAGGTGCTAGATTCAAGTGGCAAGAGCGGCGCCGAGCTCTTTAAAAAATTATGGCGCCTTCAAGGGTCTTGCATCTTGTAACTCGAACCTTGTCTTTGATCCATGTATATCGATTCCCACTGCCACATCAATTTTCCCGATCTTGCCGGCAGGCTGCCCGAGGTGTTCGACCTCATGGCAGCCAACCAGGTAAGTCACGCGCTGTGCATCAGCGTGGAGCTGGAGAAATTTCCCGAAATACTCAGCCTGGCCGAGGCGCACCCGAACGTCTACGCTTCTGTCGGCGTGCATCCCGACCACGAGGACTGCACCGAGCCGACGGTGGAAGAACTGGTCGCGCTGGCCGACCATCCCAAGGTGGTGGCGATCGGTGAGACCGGGCTGGATTACTTCCGGCTGACAGGCGACCTCGAATGGCAGCGCGAACGCTTTCGCACCCACATCCGCGCTGCACGCGCCAGCCGCAAACCCCTGGTGATCCACACCCGTTCTGCGGCCGACGACACCTTGCGCCTCATGCGCGAAGAGCAGGCGGGCGAGGCGGGCGGCGTGATGCACTGCTTTACCGAGAGCCTGACGGTGGCGGAAGCCGCAGTCGAGCTGGGCTTTTACATCTCGTTTTCCGGCATCGTCACCTTCAAGAGCGCCAAGGCGCTACGGGAAGTGGCGGCGGCCATCCCGCTGGAACGGATGCTGATCGAGACCGATTCGCCGTATCTGGCGCCAGTGCCGCATCGTGGACAGACCAACCAGCCGGGGTTCGTGAAGCACGTGGCGGAGGAAATTGCGCGGGTGCGCGGGATGACTGCCGAAGCGGTGGGCGAAATCACGACGCAAAACTTCTTCCGCCTGTTTGCCGCGGCGCGGCCCTGAACCGGGCGTTCGTCGCGGGTCCTGTTCTGCCCGGGCGGGCGCATTGATCGACTAGGCGTTATTTTATTTTTCTCGTGCTGCCAGCCTGTTGAGCACGTGTGCCGCCGCCCGCAGGCCGAAGGTGGCGGTGACGCACACCGACGAACCGAAGCCGGCGCAGTTAAGTCCGTGCAGATGGGCGTCCTCCGGACGTTCGTAGCACACGCCGCCCTCAGCGCTCGGGTAGGTGAGGGGCTCGGTGGAATACACGCAGTCGACGCCGAACTTCTTCCCGGGATCGCGCGGAAAGCCATGGTCGCGGCGCAGGCGCGCACGCACCTTGGCCAGCAGGGGATCTTCGGTGGTTCGGGCGAGGTCGGCCAGCTGCACCCGGCCGGGGTCGGCCTGGCCGCCGGCGGCGCCGACGCAGACCAGTCTTATCTTGTTCCGGCGGCAGTGGGCGATCAGCGCGGCCTTGGCGCGGGCGCTGTCGATGGCATCCACAACGTAGTCGAAGCGGTCCGCCAGCAGTCCGACGAGATTCTCGGGGGTGAGGAATTCCTCCACACTGGTCACCCGGCATAGCGGGTTGATGGCATGGATGCGCGCCGTCATGGCCAGGGTCTTGGATTTTCCGAGCTCGTGGGTCAGCGCATGGACCTGGCGGTTGATGTTGGATTCGGCCAGATGGTCGGGGTCGATCAGGGTAAGCCGGCCGATGGCCGTGCGCGCCAGCGCTTCTGCGGTCCAGGCGCCGACGCCGCCGATGCCGATGACGCAGACATGGGCCTGCTGATAGCGCTCGAAAGCCGCCGTGCCGTAGAGCCGGCGCACACCGCCAAAACGCCGCTCGAAATCGACCGCGTGCTCGCTGTGGAAGAGGTCAGTCATGGGCGGGGGCCTGGAAGAAGGCTTGTCGTCAAAAGAGCAGGCGACATCAGGGCTTCAGGCAGGCAGGAGGCGGGCATGACGGGGATCATACCGCGTCCCCGGGGTGAAAAATTGCAAAGGGCGAACCCGGTTCTCGGGTTCGCCCTTTGGGGCACGAAATGTTCCCCGGCCTGAGCGTTACAGGTTCGCGGTTTCGAGTTCGAACTGGACCGCCTGGATGCCGGCGCGGGCACAGGCCTCATCCTGCTCGCCGGTTGCCGCGCCGGAGATGCCGACCGCGCCGATGATGTTGCCGGCGGCCTCGATCGGGATGCCGCCCGCGGAGAACACCAGGCCGTCTACCTTGCCGACCGAGAAAGGCTGGCTGAAGCGGTTTTCCATGCTCGACGTGGCGGCATTGAAGTTGACTGCGGTGAAGGCCTTCTGCCGGCTGATCTCCAGGGTGATTCTCGGCGCCAGCGTGTCGCGCAGCACCGCCATGGCGTCGCCGCTGCGATCGACTACGGTGACGCCGATCTGGATGCCCTGCTTGCGGCAGGCGTCCATTGCGGCATGGGCGATTTTTCCAGATGCTTCGACGGTGAGTCTGGGGATTTTGACGATGACGGGCACGTCTGCGGCAATTGCGGGGAAGGCAAGCAAGGCGGCGCAGCTTGCCGCGATCAGTGAAGGTTTGCGCATGGATCTATCCTCCTGTTGGTTTGGTTTTGGTGATACCGGTCAAGCTTAGTGCAGGTTGAAAAAATCGCGGTCCAGCCGCGAACAGAGGGTGCCGTGCACGACATGATTACCCCGCTGGCGCCGATCGTCAAAGGCGCCAATCCTGGAGCTTACTGCACGAAAAACGCTTTGACCTTGTCCATGAAAGACTGTGCACGCGGATTGTTGTTCCGTCCCGGGCTCAGCGCTTCGAGCTCACGCAACAGTTCGCGTTGACGTTCGCTCAGGTTGACCGGCGTTTCAACCAGCATGTGGCACAGCAGATCGCCGGGCGCATGGCTGCGCACGCCCTTGATGCCCTTGCCGCGCAGACGGAACACCTTGCCCGACTGCGTTTCGGCCGGAATCTTGATCTTGGCGTGGCCGTCCAGGGTGGGGATTTCGACCTCGCCGCCGAGTGCGGCGGTGGCAAAGCTGATCGGCATTTCGCAATGCAGGTCGTCGCCGTCGCGCTTGAATACCGGGTGCTCCTTGAGGTGGATCACCACAAAAAGGTCACCTGCCGGGCCGCCGTTGACCCCGGCTTCGCCTTCACCGGCGAGGCGGATGCGGTCGCCGCTGTCGACCCCGGCGGGGATCTTGACCGACAGGGTCTTGTGCTTCTTGACGCGGCCTTCGCCGTGGCAGGCGGTGCAGGGATCGGCCACCATCTTGCCGGTGCCGCCGCAGCGCGGGCAGGTCTGCTGCACCGAGAAGAAGCCTTGCTGGATGCGCACCTGGCCATGCCCGCCGCAGGTGGTGCAGGTCGTTGGCGCGGTGCCGGGCTTGGCGCCGCTGCCGTGGCACACCCCGCATTCTTCCAGCGAGGGGATGCGGATCTTGGTCTCGGTGCCGCGCGCGGCCTCTTCCAGTCCGATTTCCAGGTTGTAGCGCAGGTCGGCACCGCGATACACGCGGTCGCGGCGGCCACCGCCGCCTCCACCGAAAATATCGCCGAAAATATCCGAAAAGGCATCGGAAAATCCACTCGCCCCGCCACCATAGCCGCCGCCCATGCCGGCCTGCTGGTCGATGCCGGCGTGGCCGAACTGGTCGTAGGTGGCGCGCTTGTCCGAGTCGGACAGGATTTCGTAGGCCTGCTTGGCTTCCTTGAATTTCTCTTCCGCGCCCTTGTCGTCCGGGTTGCGGTCAGGGTGGTGCTTCATGGCCAGCCTGCGGTAGGCCTTCTTGATTTCTTCGTCCGAGGCGTTCTTGGCGACGCCGAGAACTTCGTAATAGTCGCGTTTTGACATGTCAGGGGTCAGGATTCAGGGATCAGGATTCAGGGAGTGAGGTGCAGGATGCAGTGGAAAAAGGGAAAGCCGCGCATCGCGCGACCTTCCCTGCCCCCTGAATCCCGACGCCTGCCCCCCTTACTTGTCTTTCACCTCTTCAAACTCGGCATCCACCACGTTATCGTCCGCCGCGCCGGCGCCGGGCGCTTCGCCCGGCTGTGCCTCGGCTTGTTCGGTTTTATATATCTGCTCGGCGAGCTTGTGGCTGGCGGTGGCGAGCGCATTGGTCTTCGCCTCGATGGTGTCCTTGTCGCCTTCGCGCACGGCTTCCTCGCATTCCTGCAGCGCGGTCTCGATCGCGGCCTTTTCCTCGGCCGACACCTTGTCACCGTGTTCGGCCAGTGATTTCTTCACCGAGTGGATCATGCTGTCCGCTGCGTTGCGCACAGTCGCCAGTTCGACAGCCTTGTGGTCCTCGGCCGCATTGGCTTCGGCGTCCTTCACCATGCGCTGGATTTCCTCTTCGGAAAGACCTGAGCTGGCCTGGATGCGGATCTTGTTTTCCTTGCCGGAAGCCTTGTCCTTGGCCGACACGTGCAGGATGCCGTTGGCGTCGATGTCGAAGGTGACCTCGATCTGCGGCATGCCGCGTGGTGCCGGCGGAATGTCGGTGAGGTTGAACTGACCCAGGCTCTTGTTGCCGGAGGCGACTTCGCGCTCGCCCTGCAGCACGTGCACCGTTACCGCGCTCTGGTTGTCGTCGGCGGTGGAGAATACCTGCGAGGCCTTGGTCGGAATCGTGGTGTTTTTCGGGATCAGCTTGGTCATCACGCCGCCCAGGGTTTCGATCCCCAGGGAGAGCGGGGTGACGTCGAGCAGCAGCACGTCCTTCCCCTCGCCCTGCAGCACGCCGCCCTGGATCGCGGCGCCGACGGCCACAGCTTCGTCCGGGTTGACGTCGCGGCGCGGATCCTT
>JAHJNP010000066.1 GCA_018820745.1 Gammaproteobacteria bacterium | reverse complement strand
GACGGCATCATCCTGCCTTACCTCGATATTCCGTTCCAGCATGCCAGCCCGCGCATTCTCAAGCTGATGAAGCGTCCCGGCGCGGTCGAGAAGACGCTGGATCGCATCCAGTCGTGGCGCGCCGCGGTGCCTGATCTCACGCTGCGCTCGACCTTCATCGTCGGCTTTCCCGGCGAGACGGAAGTCGAATTCGAGGAATTGCTCGCTTTCCTGAAAGAGGCGCAGCTCGACCGCGTCGGCTGCTTCAAGTATTCGCCGGTCGAAGGCGCGACGGCCAACGAACTGCCGGATGCCGTGCCGGAAGAACTGAAGGACGAACGTCTCGAACGCTTCATGGCCGTGCAGGCGGATATCTCGGCGGCCCGGCTGGCGACCAGGATCGGCCGCGAAATCGAGGTGATTGTCGACGAGGAGGACGAGGTCGGCACGCTGGCGCGCAGCCATGCCGACGCGCCTGAAATCGATGGCGTGGTCTATCTGGAAGGCGTGTTCGATCTGCAGCCGGGAACGCGCCTTAAGGTTCTGGTCGAGGAAGCCGACGAACACGATCTGTGGGCGACGCCGGTCTGAGCCACTTCGCAGGTCGCCTCAAGACAGCATCGAGATCAGGCTGCGCGGGCGTCGCCAGAATTTCCAGGCGTCGCGCCGGTGCAGATGCAAGGCCCTGCCGCTAACCGGATCCATCAGCTGCAGGCCTCGCGGACCGATTTCGCGCAGCGTGCCAAGTAGCGGCACGAACCAGCCCTGTTCCAGTTCACGCAGCGCTTCGCGCCAGCCGTAGGCGTCGCCGACCTGCCCGGCCAGGATCAGGGTGTCGAGCAGCATCACTCCATCGCTGCCAAATAATGGTGCGTCCCGATGCGCGGGAAGCGCGCGCGCGCGCGCGTTGCAGAAGGCGCCCAATGCCTGCGCTTCGGCATTCCCTGCGTACAGCGGAACAGGGGTGGCACAGGTAACGGGCAGACGGCCGCCGCCCCATAGCCACAGCGAATTCACCGGCAGGTCGCCGCGCGCTTCGCGTGCCTGATTCACCGGGTGCTCGTGCAGCAGCATTTGCAGTTCATTCAATTCGGCACGAAACCGCATGGCGTCGTTGCCCTGCGGCAGCAGCGGATCGATGTCGCGTCCCACCGCGACCGACAACGGCGTGGTGGCGAGGCGCGGTGCCAGGGAATATTGCAGGTACCAGCGCTGAGGGTGGAGCGGCAGCGGACTCAGGTCGGGGCCGAAATGCTGGCCGATGGCGGCAGCAAGGGCGTCGGCTTCCTGACGCGACAGGGAAAGGGCGTCGGCACCCGCCAGCACGATGCGGTCGCGCATCACCCGCAAATGCACCGGGTCGGCACGCAGCCAGTAGGCGTCCCCGGCCACCCCTCCATCAGCCGCCAGGGTGATCGGGGCGAGCGGCCAGTCCTGCTGGCGGGATATGTCCAGCGCTTCGCACAGGGCCGCCTCCACGCCGCCGCCCGGGCAGGGCTGGCGGGTGCCGCGTGCCAGCAAGGCTTGCAGCGCGGGCAGGTGCAGGCCTTGGGCTGCTGTTTCCAGCAGGCGCGCGGGCGGGAACAGATAAGGGATGATGAACAGCATGCGTCGAGTGTAACAAGCGGATTCGCTAGAATGGCGGCCATGCACCAGGCCTTCCATGAAATCACCATCCCCACCCGTGGCAAGGGCTTGTATGCATTCACCCCGCAGGTGCGTGACTGGGTTGATGCCAGCGGCATCCGGCAGGGCCTGCTCACCCTATATATCCGCCACACCTCGGCGAGCCTGCTGATCCAGGAAAATTATGATCCGACGGTGCAGACCGACCTGGAGCGTTTCCTGTCGCGGCTGGTGCCGGAAGGCGATCCGATTTACGAACACACCCTGGAAGGTGCGGATGACATGCCGGCCCATGTGCGCGCGGCATTGACGCAAACCCACCTGTCGATCCCGGTTGCCGACGGCAAACCGCTGCTCGGCACCTGGCAGGGGATTTACGTCTTCGAGCATCGGCGTGCGGCGCAGACGCGCAGGGTGGTGCTGCACCTGCTGGGCGAGTAGGGAGCTGTGGCATACTCCGGGGATTCCTTCCGCGAGTCCTGCTTTGCTTCCCTACGAGCTTCTGATCGGCCTGCGCTACACCCACGCCAAGCGCCGCAACCATTTCATTTCCTTCATTTCCATCGTCTCGATGGCGGGCATCGCGCTCGGGGTGATGGCGCTGATCGTGGTGCTGAGTGTGATGAACGGCTTTCAGGAAGAGTTGCGCACGCGCATTCTCGGCGTGGCCGCGCACCTTGAAATCAGCGGCCCGGCGGATCGCCTGGCCGACTGGCGCGGCGTGCTGGCGGAGGCGAAGCAGAACAAGGAAGTGATGTCCGGCGCGCCTTATGTGAACGCGCAGGGCATGCTGGCCAACGGCGATCTGGTGCGCGGGGCGATCATTCGCGGCGTGCTGCCGGAACTGGAAAACCAGGTCGCCGATTTTTCCAGCCACATGAAAGCGGGCAAGCTGACCGATCTGAAGGCGGGCGAGTTCGGCATCATCCTGGGCGGCGAACTCGCCCGCGTGCTCAATGTCTATCCCGGCGACAAGCTGGTGCTGCTGACGCCGCAGGGCAACATTACTCCGGCCGGGGTGATGCCGCGCGTCAAGCAGTTCACCGTCACCGGCATCTTCGAGGCGGGCATGTTCGAATATGACTCGGGCCTGGCGCTGGTTCATCTGCACGACGCGCAGAAGCTGCTGCGGCTGGGCGAGGACGTATCCGGCGTGCGGCTGAAGCTGACCGAACTGTTTCGTGCGCCCTTTGTTACGCAGGCGCTGTCGCAGAGCCTTGCCGGCCACTATTACCTGACCGACTGGACGAAAAGCCACGCCAACTTCTTCCGCGCCGTGGCGATCGAGAAACGCATGATGTTCCTGATTCTGTTGCTGATCGTCGCCGTCGCCGCGTTCAACATCGTCTCCACCCTGGTGATGGCGGTGACCGACAAGCAGTCCGACATCGCCATTCTGCGCACACTGGGGGCCCGGCCCGGTTCGATCATGAAAATCTTCATCGTGCAGGGGGCGTTCATCGGCGTGTTCGGCACGCTGCTGGGGCTGGCAAGCGGGGTGCTGGTTGCGCTCAACCTCGAAACCGTCGTGCCCATCATCGAACGCATGGCCGGCATGGACCTGTTCCCGGCGGACGTGTATTACATCAACGAACTGCCTTCCAAACTGGTGTGGAATGACGTCGGCATCATCGCCGGCATTTCGCTTCTCATCAGCCTGGTCGCGACGCTGTACCCGAGCTGGCGCGCGTCGCGCATCAATCCGGCGGAGGCGCTGCGCTATGAGTGAAGTCGTGTTGAGCTGCGCCGGGCTGGGCAAGGTTTTCCGTCAGGGCAGGATCGATGTGCCGGTGCTCGGCAGCGTCGATCTGGAAATCCGTGCCGGCGAGTCGCTCGCCATCGTCGGCGCCTCCGGTTCGGGCAAAAGCACCCTTCTGCATCTGCTGGGCGGGCTCGATTCGCCGACTTCCGGCACGATCAGCCTGATGGGGCGCGACCCCTTCGCGATTTCCGAGGCCGAGCGCAGCGACCTGCGTAATCGCGCGCTCGGCTTCGTCTACCAGTTCCACCATCTGCTGCCCGAGTTCACCGCGCAGGAGAACGCCGCCATGCCGTTCCTCATCCGTCGCATGGACCGGGCCGAGGCGCTGGCGCGCGCCGCCGCGATTCTCGACGAGGTCGGCCTCGGCCATCGCCTCGCGCATCGGCCCGGCGAGCTCTCCGGCGGCGAGCGCCAGCGCGTTGCCATCGCGCGCGCGCTGGTCACGCAACCCGCGTGCATCCTCGCCGACGAGCCTACCGGCAATCTCGACCGCCACACCGCCGACGCGGTGTTCGACCTGATGCGCGAGCTCAACCGCAAGCACGCGACGAGCCTGGTCGTCGTCACCCACGACGTCGAGCTGGCAGCGCGCATGGACCGGCGCATGCGGCTGGTCGACGGAAGCCTGCAGCCGGCCTGATTCACACTCGCGATGCGGCTCACCCTCATCGCGTTCTGTCTCGGTGTGTGGTGGCTGCAACAGCAGCCCGAACTGCCGCCGGCGCGCTGGCTGTGGCTGTTGCCGCTTCTGCTGTCGCTGCTGTGGCTACCGGCTTTCTCCCACGCTGTTGCCGAATTCACGCGCCGCCTCGGCATCGCGCTGCTGTGCGTGGCGCTCGGTTTTGCCTGGGCCGCCTGGCGGGCGGATGCGCGGCTGGCCGAGCGGCTGCCCGCACCATGGCAGGGGGTGGATATCGCGCTGGTCGGCGTGATTGCCGACCTGCCGCACGCCAACGCGCGCGGCGAGCGCTTCGTGTTCGACGTCGAGCAGGTCACGACCCCCAATGCCCCGGTGCTGCGGCGGATCCAGTTGACCCGCTACTGGCCGCGCGGATCAGCAAATCGTGTCGCACGAATGCAGGCCGGCGAACGCTGGCAGCTGACCGTGCGGGTCAAGATGCCCTACAGCACCAGCAATCCACACGGCTTCGACCTCGAAGCCTGGATGCTGGAGCACGGCATCAATGCCAGCGGCTACGTGCGCGAAACGCCTGCGCCGCAACGCCTCGTGGCGCTCGCCGCCACGCCTGCCGCCTGGATCGCCGCGACCCGCGCGACGGTGCGCCAACGCATCTTCACGACGCTTGACGACGCGCCTTATGCGGGCGTCATCGCTGCACTGGTGGTGGGCGACCAGCGCAGCATCCCGCACGGCCAATGGCGCGCGTTCACCCGCACCGGCGTCAATCACCTGCTCGCCATATCCGGGCTTCACGTCACCATGGTCGCCACCCTGGCCGGCTGGCTGATGGCGAGCGTGTGGCGGCGTCTGCCGCGCCATGCGGAACGCCTGCCCGCGCGTCAGGCCGGCTTGATCGTGGCGGTGTTGGCGGCGCTCGCCTATGCCGTGCTGGCCGGATTCCAGGTGCCGGCGCAGCGCACCCTGTTCATGCTGATCGTGCTGGCGCTGGCATTCTGGGGTCGACGCCAGCCGCGCCCCTTCAGCGCGCTGATCGTGGCGCTCTTCGTCGTGCTGCTGGTCGACCCGTGGGCGGTGCTGTCGGCCGGTTTCTGGCTGTCGTTCGGCGCGATGGCCGCGATCCTGTGGGTGACCTTTGGCCGCGTCGCGCTGCCCGACAAGCTGCGCGGCTGGATCACGGTGCAGGGGGCGGTCACGCTGGCGCTGGCACCGGTACTGTTTCTGCTGTTTCAGCAGGTCTCGCTGATTTCGCCGCTGGCCAATGCGGTGGCGATTCCGCTGGTGAGTTGGCTGGTCACGCCGCTGGCGCTGCTGGGGGTACTGATCCCGCCCCTGTGGCATGTGGCGGCATGGCTGATGGCCTGGCTGGGAACGGGGCTGGCCTGGGCGAGCAGCCTGCCTCTGGCGGTGATGACGCTGCCCGCACCGGGCGGGTGGGCAGCGGCGCTGGCGCTGGCCGGCACGGTGTGGATGCTGCTGCCGCGCGGGTTTCCGTTGCGGGTGCTGGGGCCGGTGCTATGGCTGCCGCTGCTGTTTCCGCTGCGCGATGCCATCGCGCCCGACCGCTTCCGCGCCGAGGCGGTCGATGTCGGGCAGGGTACCGCCGTGCTGATCCGAACCGCCCGCCATGCCCTGCTGTACGACACCGGGGCGTCGTTCGCGGACAGCGATTCGGGCGAGCGCATCATCGTTCCCTACCTGCGCGCAGCGGGAATCGGGTGCCTGTCCGGGCTGATCGTTACCCATGATGACAACGACCACAGCGGCGGCATGCGCTCGGTGCTGCGCGACATCCCGACCGACTGGCTGCTGCATGGCCTGCCCGCCGCCAGCCCCCTGCTCGACGGCGCGCCTCCTGCGCGTCAGTGCGTGCGCGGCCAGCGCTGGAGCTGGGACGGCGTGCAGTTCGAGATCCTCAACCCCCGACCTGCGGCCTATGCAGAATCCCGGCGCCGCGACAATGACTACAGCTGCGTATTGCGGGTCAGCAGTGCGCGTCACAGCCTGCTGCTGACGGGTGACGGCGAAAGGCAAACGGAACTCGAATTGCTCGAATCCGGCCAGCTTGCATCGGTGAACGTTTTGTTTGCCGGCCATCACGGCAGCCGCACCTCGTCCATTCCGGAATTCGTGGCAGCAACCCGGCCCGAATTCGTCGTGTTCACCCTGGGTCACAGCAACCGCTACGGCCATCCGCATCCCTATGTGGTCGCGCGCTTTCGAGAGATTAATGCGCGCATGCTGCGCAGCGATTCCGGCGGGCTGATCCGCCTCGATTTTGGCGAAGCCGGGGTCGATGCCTCACAATATCGTCCCACCTATCGCCGCTACTGGCAGACTCAATTCACGCAACCATGACCGAAACCTCGAAGCCCCGCTGCTTTGAAGCGACCGACCTCGAATCCGCCAGGCAGGCGCTGGCGCGTGTGTTGCCGGTGGCGGAAAACCATCTGCCTTGGCAGGCGCTGGAGCATGCGCACCGGCAACTGGGGGCGAGCCAGGCTTTCGCGCACAGCGTCGGTGCGGCGCTGATCGTGGCCGAGCTGCGGGTGGGGGCGGATGCAGTGGCCGCAGCCCTTCTGCAGAACTGTATCGACGACAGTCCCGAATTCGATGCCCGCTTCGGCACTGCTGCCCAGCTTGCCCGCGGCGTCGCAGCGATGGCGCGCATCGAGACGCTGGCCACCAGCGCCACCGACAAGCGCATCGATCCGCACGCCCAACTGGAGGCGCTGCGCCAGATGGTGCTGGCGATGGTGGAAGATATCCGCGTGGTGCTGGTCAAACTGGCCGAGCGCACCCACCTCCTGCGTTGCGCGGCCAGCGAGGATGCCGCCACTCGCGAGGTGCTCGGCCAGCAGGCGCGCGAGCTGTTCGCTCCGCTGGCGAACCGGCTTGGCGTGTGGCAGATCAAGTGGGAGATGGAAGATTGGGCCTTCCGCTATCTGGAACCCGACAGCTACAAAGCCATCGCCGCGCAACTCGATGAAAAGCGCGCCGACCGCGAGGCCTACATCCTGGGCATCATCGAACGCCTGCAAGCGGAAATCGCCCTGCACGGCATCGAGGCGGAAGTGAGCGGCCGCCCCAAGCACATCGCCATCATCGTCAACAAGATGCGCAGGAAGCGCCTCTCCTTCGAGCAGCTGTACGACATCCGCGCGGTGCGGGTGCTGGTCAAGCACGAGATCGACTGCTACACCGTGCTGGGGCTGGTGCACAACCTGTGGCAGCCGATTCCGGGCGAGTTCGACGACTACATCTCGCAACCCAAGAGCAACGACTACCGTTCGCTGCACACCGCCGTGATCGGCCCGGAAGATCGCGCGCTCGAAGTGCAGATCCGCACCTTCGACATGCATCGCCACGCCGAGCTTGGCGTCGCCGCGCACTGGCGCTACAAGGAAGGCGGCCGCCAGGACACGCAGTACG
>JAHJNP010000065.1 GCA_018820745.1 Gammaproteobacteria bacterium | reverse complement strand
GGTCAACATTTGGGGCGACCGCGAGGTCGTCGGGCTGGACGGCAAGTCCTACACGGAAAAGACCTACAGTGCGGCGCTCAAAATCCAGTTCACCCCCAGCCTGATGTTCTTCGACGAAACCGGAAAAACCGTTCTGCGGCTCAATGGCTATGTGCCGCCGGCACGCCTGCAGGCCGCGCTCGACTGGGTCGGCGGACGCCAGGAAAGCAAGATCGCTTTTCGCGATTTCGTCGCTGCGCGCGAGGTGCCCAAGCAGGCCTCGGGCGAGATGATCAAGCAGGACTTCTTCCTGAAGAATGTCACCGACCTGCGGCGCCGCGGCAAATCGGCCAGACCGCTCGCCGTGTTCTTCGAGCAGAAGGACTGCCCCGACTGCGAAGTGCTGCATCGCCGCGTGCTGGCCGACCCGGAAACCCGCGACGCCATCGCCAGGTTCGACAACGTGCAGCTCGACATGTGGTCGCGCGACCTGATCACCACGCCGGAAGGCAAACGCATGGCGGTGCGCGACTGGGTGCGCCAGCTCGGCGTCAACTATGCGCCGGGCATCGTCCTGTTCGACCGCACGGGCAAGGAAGCCATCCGCTGGGAATCGTCCTTCCGCGTGTTCCATACCCTGGGCATGTTCGACTACGTCGCGTCGGGCGAATACCTCAAGGAGCCCAGCTTCCAGCGCTTCCTTTCCGCCAAGACCGAGCACATTCGCGAAGCCGGGCGGGACGTGAACATCTGGCGCTACGTGGACGAACCAGTCGCCACCCCCGCACCCTGAGCGGCGCCACGGCATGCCGGTGCCTGGCATCCGGCGCCAGCCATTTTTCGTTTCAATCTCCCAGTAGGTCGGCAATACCTTGCCGACATCCGGCGCTCCTGCGCACTTGCGGCGGGAAAGTGTTCCCACCCTACGGCGGCAATCGGAATGCTTCATGCCACCGCCGCGATGCCGGGCGACACTGCATCTGCCCGCGCCAGCCATTTTTCATTTTCGATGTCCTAGACTCAGGTCAGATGCAAACATTGCTGTTGGCAGTTCAACTGAATTTCGCACGGCTGGCCCGAACACAATAGGGACTCCCCCTAGGCGCGTGCGTCGAAGCCGATACAAAAACAACCACTCGCGTGCTTTGTCACCCTGAGAGGAAACGCCGAATGACTTCGGTAGATCGAAACGTCGTGGCGCTGCTGGATGACGCGCTGCACACCAAGCTTCTTGGCTATTTGCAGGCAAGGGGCTGGACGCTGCACCGGGCGGCCAATGCGGATGATTTGGCCACGCTCGTCGAGCAGCAGGACTTTCATGCAGGGCTGCTGCAACTGCAGCGCGTCGGCAACAACAAGTTGTTCGATCTGGTGGGACGACAGCAATCCCTGCAGTGGATTGCGCTGATGGATCATTCGATGTGGCGCCCCACCCCCCAACTCCGCAATTTTCTGGCGGGCGTATACGATTTCCATACCCTGCCGGCCGACCAGGACCGACTGGTCATTTCCCTGGGGCACGCCTGGGGCAAGGGCCAGCTGCTCAAGCCATCGCCTTCGCACCCGGACACCCTGGAACAATACGGAATTGTGGGAAGCAGCCCGGCGATGCTGGCTTTCTCCCGGTCACTGCGCAAGGCCAGCAAGGTGGATGCGCCCGTGCTGATCGGCGGTGAAAGCGGAACCGGCAAGGAACTGGCCGCCCACGCCATCCACAACATGTCCGCCCGCAGCAACCATGCCTTTGTGGCGGTCAACTGCGGGGCCTTGCCCACCCATCTCATTCAGAGCGAACTGTTCGGCCACGAAAAAGGCGCGTTCACCGGTGCGTATCAGCGCAAGATCGGGCGCCTGGAAGCGGCCCAGGGCGGCACCCTGTTCCTCGACGAAATTGCCGACCTGCCCCTCGATCTGCAGGCCAACCTGCTGCGCGTGCTGCAGGATAAAGTGATCGAGCGGCTGGGTTCGAGCCAGCCCATCCAGCTGGATATCCGGGTGATCGCAGCGACCCATATCAATCTTCGGGAAGCGGTGGCAAAAAACCGTTTCAGGGAAGACCTTTATTACCGATTGAACGTCATCAACCTCCAGGCTCCCCCCTTGCGAGACCGGCAGGGGGATGTGGAACTTCTGGCGCAGGCCCTGCTGGGCCAGTTTTCCGGGGATAACGGCGGCAAGGTCAAAGGCTTCAGCCGGCACGCCCTACGTGCGATGAACCAATATGCCTGGCCCGGCAACGTGCGGGAATTGATGAACCGCATCCGCCAGGGCGTGGTCATGGCCGAACATCCCTATCTGACCCCGGAGGATCTGGGAATGGAGCGGCGTGCATCGAGCGCAGGACGCCCGACCCTTGATGGCGCGCGCGCCAGGGCCGAGATCGACGCCATTCGCGCGGCATTGCGCCGCTGCCAGCACAATGTTTCCGAGGCGGCCCGGGAACTGGGGGTCTCGCGCGCCACCTTGTATCGCCTGCTGGAGCGCTATGAACTATCCGGCCCCTACAAGGGCAAGGCCACCCTGGAGCAGTTGCCGTCGCCAGCCAAACCGAGGGGTAGGCTGCCGTGGGCAAGCAAGCCCATCTGACCCAGCCCAGCCATTCCGACGCACGCTGAATGCATCACGTTCGCCTGTCAACGTGCAAATCCCCAAAAATCTACTAAACAGACTGGAATGAGTACAAGCGTTTTTTGACCACACGCTCGTTGAACGCCGGCCATCAAAGCCCGGAAGCCTGGCCGGATCAAAGCGACGCGTCTATTCGACAGGGGGACATGACGATGACAAAAAAGGGAACCTGGCTACGCGCCAGTCTGGTGATGATGCTGGGGGTGCAAGCGGTCCATGCTCAAACAGTGCGGCAGGCGCCTCCGGATGCCGCGGCACCCCAGCCGGATCTGGGCCAGTTGCGCCAGCAGGTCGCGGCGCAAGCCCGCAAACTGGCGGAACAGCAGCGCCAGATAGACGAATCGAACCGACATCTCGGCGCCTTGCAAAAACAGCTGGAAGCCTTGCAAAAACAACTGGCGACCGCGCCCGCCAGGCCTGCCCAGGCGGCAAGCGGGGCGCAGCCGGCAACCCGCGTCAGCCAGGTTGACATGCCCCCGACCGGGCGACCGGTCGGCCAGGCGCCCGTCCGGGAGGACACCCGCCCCCCTGAAATCGCGCCCCTGTTCGAACAACCCGGCGTGCTCTCGCCGCGCGGCCGCCTCACCCTGGAACCCTCGCTGCAGTACTCGTATTCCTCCTCGGACCGGGTTTCCATCGTCGGCTACACCATCATTCCCGCCCTGGTCATCGGCCTGATCGATGTGCGATCGGTACAGCGTTCCACCGTCGTGGCCGGCCTGACTGCGCGCTACGGCCTGACCAACCGGCTGGAAGTCGAGGGGCGGATCCCGTATGTCTACCGCAATGACGACACCGTCAGCCGCCCCATCAATCTGGAACCCTCAAGTGCGTCCAAGGTATTCAACGCCGAAGGCTCCGGCCTGGGTGATATCGAACTGGCCGCCCGCTATCAAATCAACCTGCCGAAGCCCGGCAATCCCTATTTCATCGGCGGCCTGCGCCTCAAGACCCGCACCGGCGAGGATCCGTTTGAGGTCGATTACCTTGCGGCCGCCCCGGGTCTGCCGACCTTGCAGACCTCGCTGCCCACCGGCTCGGGTTTCTACTCGCTGCAACCCAGCCTGAGCATGATCTACCCCACCGACCCCGCGGTATTCTTCGGCGGCATCAACTACCAGTGGAACATCAAGCGCGACGTCAACAAGTCGCTTAAAGGTATTGAAAGCAGCTTTGTCGGCGAGGTCGACCCCGGCGACGCGATCGGAATCAACTTCGGCATGGGCCTGGGGCTCAACGAGCGCAGCTCGTTCAGCATCGGCTATGAGCACACCTGGATCGGCAAGTCCAAGACGGATGGCACCGTCACCGAAGGCACCACCAGCCTGCAGACGGCGAGCTTGCTGCTGGGCTATTCGTATCGCCTGAACAAGCGGACGTCACTCAGTCTGTCGGTCGGGGCCGGCCTGACGAATGACTCGCCCGATACCCAGTTCACCCTGCGGCTGCCTTACACGTTCTGAAGCCACGCGCCTGAGCCTGCCCAAGGGCGGGCTCAGGCGCTGCATGCATCCTTTTTTTCGCCCGCCCCGGTCACCATTATTGGGGCAGCACGACCGGCATATTCAACACCTGCGCCAGACCGGCATTCAACTCGACGGCCCGCGCCAGTGCCGCGTTGGACAGGGTGACATTGAGCGTGGTCATGTTCTGGATGATCTGGTTATCCAGGCTGTTCTGGATGACCGTGACCTGGTTGTAGGCCTGCAGTATCTGCGCCTGCGCGGCCTGCAGTGCCTGGTTCATCTGCTGATTCACCTGCTGGCTCACATCTTGGTTCACCTGGGCAGGCAGGGCCACACTGTTGCCGGCACCATTCTGGATCAGCGTCACATAACGGCTGCCCGCATCCTGGCCCGGCACGCTGACGGTGGCAATCTGCGGCGGCGGGTTGTCCGGATTGCCGGCTGCCTCGCCGGAGGCGGGCGGCGCAGTATAAGTCGTGACCGAAACATTCTGCGACGACAGGATCGCAGCAGCGATGTCCGGCACCGTGATGAGGGTGCGGGTCAACAACTCGCCGTTCAGGAAACTGACACGTTCCAGGCTGAACGCCAGGGAGAGCAATTGCCCGCCGATGTTCAGTTCGAACCCGCCGCGCAACGCCGCCAGCTCCTGGTTGCTGACGACAGGATAGCCCTCGAAATCGCCGGATTCCAGGCCGGCGCCCAACACGCCCTGCATCGGCGTCAGGGCCAGCAACGCACCCGCACACGCGGTTTGTAGTTTTGTAGCAATAGCCATGATTTTCTCCAGAGCCTAGTAATCACTCGGCGAACGGCGCAGCAGGATCGTACTGGCCAGACTATCCGTTCCGAGGACGGCACCAATGGGGGCTTTCTCCCGGACTTTCCAATCCGCTGCCCGGTTGAAAGCGACTTGTTCCTTGCGGCCGTTGATGACGAAGAGAATGCGGTTGAGCCGCATCTTCTCGAACTGTGCCAGGGGAATGACGCGCGCACCCATCGACGGGTCGGCGACCGCCACCTTGCCGTCCCGGATGCCCCTGACGACGACGAAATGGTTGTAACCGTTATCGCGGATCAACACGATGGCGGGAATCCCCACCGATGCGAGTTTCTCCAGCGGCGCAATGTAGCCGTCTGCCGAATAACCGATGCCTTCCAGGTAGTGCTTGATGTCGAGCAGTGAGAAACCTTCACGGCTGATCTTGGCCTGATCGCCTGTCTCCCACATGGCCTTGAAAACGGTGACTTCGTCGACCGGATGGTTGTACTGGTAGGTCAGCAAGGTGGCCAGTGCGGCCGAGCCGCAGCTGTAGTCGTGCTGCTGGCGGATGGTGGTGGTAAAGCGGCGCTCTTTGAGACTGGTGATTTTTACATTCAACAAGCCGCCCCCCATGTCGGGGACCATCACCTCGCCGGCCCTGGCCGTGAGAAAAATGGCCGACAGGATGATCAGCAGCAGGCTGCCCGCGACTTTCATCGGTCGCCTCCCTTACTGAAATTGCAGATTCAGGACGGTGGCGTTCTGAATCAGGACGTTGTTGCCCGAATTCTGGATGACTGTCGAAAAACCCGACATGCCCGCAAAGGAGCCGTCGGTCACGAAATTGCTGCCGGTGACGTTGGATACGGCTTCGTTGTTGTACAACTGGCCGTCCACCTCATTGCTGTTGAAAACCGTTAGCCGTCCGCGCAACTGGTCCAGTTGCTCATCCGCGATGGCAGCCGAGCCGAACATCGACACAGCCTGCTCGGAAACATCGGAAACAAACGGGTCCGCGCCTTGATCGGCCCATGCCGGCGCACCACTCATCAATATCAAGACAATTAAAAACAGGTTTTGACGCTTCATGATTCGTTCTCCGCTGGATCCCCCCCGGAGCACAGGCTCCGGGGGTACAGCCCCGGTTCTTACTGAACCGTCAGGTTGGCCTGTACGGTGATGCCCTGTTGAGTCAGGGAATTCATCCCGCTGTTCTGGCTGACGGTGATGATCCCCGCGCCATTCGACAGGCTGCCGTCAATGGAGTTGGAGGCATCGAACACACCGGCATTCCCGCCATGGGAAGCGCCGCTGTTCCCCCCTACTCCGCCGTTGCCAGTGGTGACGGAAGCCAGCGTATCGCCGGTGGTGGCGTCGCCGCCCATTCCACCGCTGCCGCCCGCTCCGCCATTGCTGCTGGCGGTAGC
>JAHJNP010000064.1 GCA_018820745.1 Gammaproteobacteria bacterium | reverse complement strand
GGCGTCGATCACGTCGAGCACCGGCACCGGCGACAGGTCCTTGACCACCTGTGCCGCCACTGCCGCCATGGTGTTGCAGGCGATGACCAGGAGCTTGACGTCCTTTTCCAGCAGGAACTGCGCGATCTGGGTGGTGAAGTGGGCGATGGTCTCGACCGACTTCACGCCGTAGGGCACGCGCGCGGTGTCGCCGAAATAGACGATGTTCTCGTAGGGCAAACGCTCCATCAGGGCGCGCACCACGGTCAGCCCGCCGATGCCGGAATCGAATACGCCAATGGGAGAATTTGCATTCGTGGACATAGGTGGCAGGATGGCGGGATGGGAAAGACGGCATTTTACCTGCAGCGCCGCTGTGCATTACAAACGGCGAGGCGGCATCCATCATGAGCGAGTGCGGATGCGATTCGGTGTGCGACGCGGCGGCGCCCGATCCGCGCTACCGGCGCGCGCTGTGGGTCGCGCTGGCATTCAACGCGCTGATGTTCGGCGTCGAAATCGTTGCCAGCCTTCAGGCGCAGTCGGTTTCGCTGCTGGCCGACGCGGTCGACTTTCTGGCCGATGCTGCCAACTACGGCGTGGCGCTCTTCGTGCTGGGCCTCGCGCCGGTGTGGCGCTCGCGCACCGCGCTGTGGAAGGGCTGGGTGATGGTGGGCTTCGGCGTGTTCGTGCTCGGCAAGTCGGCCTGGCAGTGGTCGGCCGGCGTGGTGCCCGAGCCGGTCATCATGGGCTGGGTGAGCCTGTTGGCGCTGGCGGTCAACGTCGGCGTCGCGGCGCTGCTGTATGCGCATCGCCAGGGCGACGCGCAGGCACGCTCGGTGTGGCTGTGTTCGCGCAACGACGCCCTCGGCAATATCGCGGTGATGGGCGCGGCAGGCGGGGTGTGGGCGACCGCGCACGGCTGGCCAGACATCGCGGTGGCGCTGGTGCTGGCCGGGCTGGCGTTGAGTTCGGGCGCGTCGGTGATCCGCCACGCGCGGCGAGAATTAAAGGCGGGCTAAATCGTTATCTGGCGCGCCAACGCCCATGCGACATGCTCGCATACCAACTCGGATGGGTGATCCATCCGCGCACCGAGCGCAGCCTGGATTTCCGGGGATGGCGCCGCGTTGCCGAGCGCGACGGCAATATTTCTCAGCCAGCGCTCGTGCCCGATGCGCCGGATTGGCGAACCCGCCAGCCGCTCGTTGAAGTCGGCCTCGCTCCAGCCGAACAGTTCCACCAGCCGCGCGCTGTCGAGGCCGTTCCGCACTTCGAAATCCGGCAGCGCGGCGGTCTGCGCAAAGCGGTTCCACGGACACGCCAGCTGGCAGTCGTCGCAGCCGTAGATGCGGTTGCCGAGCAGCGGACGTAATTCAACTGGGATGCTGCCCTTGAGCTCGATGGTGAGATAGGAAATGCAGCGCCGCGCGTCGAGCGTGTAGGGCGCGACGATCGCCTGCGTCGGGCAGACATCGATGCAGGCCTGGCATGTGCCGCAGTGGCTGGCTTCGGGCGCGTCCACCGGCAAGGGCAGGTCGGTGTAGATCTCGCCGAGAAAGAACCACGATCCGTGCTGCCGGTTCAAGAGCAGCGTATGTTTGCCGCGCCAGCCAAGCCCGGATTTCGCGGCGAGAGCCACTTCCAGCACCGGCGCGCTGTCGGTGAAGACGCGGAAATGATGCGCGCCGACTTCCGCGCCGATTTTTTCGGCCAGGCTCTGCAGGCGGTTGCGCAAGACTTTATGGTAGTCGCGCCCCAGCGCATAGCGGGAAACATAGGCAGCGCCGGCGTCGTTCAGCACCGCGTGCGGGTCGGCCGACGCCGGCGGAAAATAATCCAGCCGCGCGCTGATGATGCGGACGGTTCCCGGCACCAGTTCGCCCGGCCGGCTGCGCTTGGTGCCGTGCGCGGCCATATAATCCATCTCGCCATGAAAGCCCCGATCCAGCCATTCCTGCAAGCCCGCTTCGGCCGCACTCAAGTCGCCGTCGGCAATGCCCACCGCGGCAAAGCCGAGCTCGCGCCCCCATTGCTTGATTTTCTGCGCCAGTCGGCTTAAATCCTGCTCATGCATACAGTCGATGATACCGTGCGTTGCCGCCGCCATCTGGCCGACGAGGCCGCGACCCTGGCATTCGGCGCGCAGCTGGCGCGGGAACTGACGCCCGGCCTTACGTTCTACCTCGAGGGCGATCTGGGTGCGGGCAAGACGACGCTGGTGCGCGGACTGCTGCGCGCGCTGGGCCACGAGGGGCGGGTCAAGAGCCCGACCTATACCCTGGCCGAAATCTACAGCCTGCCCGCGTTTGAGCTATATCACTTTGACCTGTATCGTATGCACGACCCGCGCGAATGGCTCGACGCGGGGTTTCGCGACATCAGCGACGGTCGGGCAGTGAGCCTGATCGAATGGCCGGAAAAGGCCGCGGGCTGGCTGCCGCCGCCGGACGTGATCGTCCGGCTGACAATTGCGGACGAGGCGCGCGAAATCGAATGCGAAGCCGCCAGTCCGCGCGGCGCACATTATCTGGAGTCATTTTGCACGCTCTGCTGAAAATTTTCCTGCTATGCGGTGTGCTGGCGTCGGGCTGGGCCCAGGCGCTGCAGGTGTCCGCCACGCGACTGTGGCCGTCGCCCGATTACACCCGGATCACCCTGGAAGCCGCGCAGCCGGTCGCGCATCAATACTTCACCCTGTCGAATCCCGAGCGCCTGGTGATCGACCTCGAAGGCGTCGAGGCAGGTGCCGCGCTCAATGCACTGGCCGCACAACTTTCCGCCGACGATCCCTACATCGGCGCAATCCGGCTGGGTGTCAACCGCCCCGGCGTGATGCGGGTGGTGCTGGACCTGAAAGCCGCCGTCAGGCCGTCGGTGTTCCAGTTGCCCCCGCTGGGAGCGTATGGCCACCGGCTGGTGGTTGACCTGTATCCGGTTGAGGCGGCCGATACGGCATCGAACCCGGCTGCCCTCTCCAAACCGGCGATGGCCGACCTGCAGCGTCCGACCAAACCGGGTGTTCCGCAATACGCGCGGCTGATCACCGTGGCGATCGATGCCGGCCACGGCGGTGAAGATCCCGGTGCCATCGGCGCCAAGGGTTCACATGAAAAAAATATCACGCTGGCGCTGGCGAAAAAGCTCAAACAGAAAATCGACGCACAGGAAAACATGCATGCCGTGCTGATTCGTGACGGCGACTATTTCGTGCCTTTGGTGCAGCGCGTCATCAAGGCGCGTGCGGTGAAGGCCGACCTGTTCATCTCGATTCACGCCGATGCCTTCATCAAGCCGCACGCGCGCGGATCGTCCGTGTTCGCGCTGTCCGAGAACGGCGCAACCTCGGTCGCCGCGCGCTGGCTGGCCAAGAAGGAAAACGAGGCCGACTTGGTGGGCGGCGTCAACATCGACGTCAAGGATCCCTTCCTCAAGCGCACCCTGATCGACCTCTCGCAGACCGCGACCATCAACGACAGCCTGAAGCTGGGGAACGCCGTGCTGAAGGAAATCGGCGGCGTCAATACCCTGCACAAGCCGCAGGTCGAACAGGCCGGCTTCGCGGTGCTGAAAGCACCCGACATTCCGTCGATCCTGATCGAGACCGCGTTCATTTCCAACCCGGAAGAGGAAAGGC
>JAHJNP010000063.1 GCA_018820745.1 Gammaproteobacteria bacterium | reverse complement strand
CAGCATCGGCGCCAGGGTGCCGTCGCCGAGCGTCACGGTTTCGGGTTCTGGATCGTCGAAGTTGGAGACGAGGTCGTCGCCGCCGCGCGGGCGCAAGGCATAACGGAGCTGGAGGGTGTCGCCCGCGGCGACGGCGCGGTCGGTCATGCGGCCTCCTTGGGCGCGGCCGGCTTGCCGAACAGGCTGTCCCAGATCAGCAGGGCGGCGCCGACGGAAATGGCGGAATCCGCCACGTTGAATGCCGGCCAGGCGAAGCTGCGGTAGTGGAAATACAGGAAATCCACCACGTGCCCCAGCATGACGCGGTCGATCACGTTGCCGAGCGCGCCGCCGAGCACCAGCGCCAGTGAGAAGGCCAGCCGCGGCTCGCGCGCGTGGCGTTTGAGCAGGCGCACGATGATGACGGTGGCGATGATTCCGATCGCGATGAAAAACCAGCGCTGCCAGCCGCCGGCATCGGCCAGGAAGCTGAACGCCGCCCCGGTGTTGTGCACCCGAACCAGCGAAAAGAACGGCAGCACCGGGATGAGTTCCTGGTAATCGAGCGTGGACGACACCCACCATTTGGTGAGGTGGTCGAGGACGATGACGGCAAGGGCAAGGCCCAGCCATTTGCGCATCGCGGGGTTCAGTAAATCAAGCATGGATGCGTGCCTCGCCGTCGCCGTAGAGGTTGCTGACGCAGCGCCCGCACAGGCCGGGATGGTCGGCGTGCGCGTCGACATCGTCGCGGTAATGCCAGCAGCGCTCGCATTTCTTCGCGGCGCTCGGGGTGACGATGATACGTTCTTCTTCCGCAGCGACGACGCGGGCTTGCGAGGTGATCAGCACGAAGCGCAGGTCGTCGCCCAAGGGAGTGAGCACGGTGCGTGTTGCCGCGTTGGCGTGGATATCGATTTCGGCTTGCAGGGAGGAACCGATGGCGCCGGCGGCGCGCTTCGCTTCCAACTCTTTTTGTACTTTGGCGCGTATGGAGCGTATCCATGTCCAGTCGTGCAGTAAGCGGTCCTCGTCCGGTTGCTCGGGCAGCGTATGCCAGGTGTGCAGGAAAACCGAGTCGTTTGTGTTGCCCGAAAGTTCGCTCCACACCTCCTCGCCGGTGAACGACAGGATCGGCGCCATCCAGCGCGCCAGCGCGTGCGTCAGGTGGTGCAGCGCATTCTGCGCGGCACGCCGGGCGGAGCTGTCGGCACCGCTGGTGTAGAGGCGGTCCTTGAGGATGTCGAGGTAGAAGCCGCCGAGGTCCTCGGAGCAGAAGCTCTGCAGCTTCTGCACGATGAAGTGGAATTCGTAGGCGTCGTAATGCGCCTGCAACTCGCCTTGCAGTTGGCGCGTCATCGCCAGCGCGTAGCGGTCGATTTCCAGCCATTCATCGACCGGCAGTGCGTGCGCTTTGGGGTCGAAATCCGACAGGTTGGCGAGCAGGAATTTAAGCGTGTTGCGGATGCGCCGATAGCCCTCCACCACGCGCTTGAGGATTTCGTCCGAGATGGTGAGCTCGCCGGAATAGTCGGTGGTCGCCACCCACAGGCGCAGGATGTCGGCGCCGTACTGGTCCATCACCTTCTGCGGCGCGACCACGTTGCCCTTCGACTTGCTCATCTTGTGGCCCTTGCCGTCGACCACGAAGCCGTGGGTGAGCAGGGCCTTGTAGGGCGCGCGGCCGTCGATGGCGCAGCCGGTGAGCAGGCTCGACTGGAACCAGCCGCGATGCTGGTCGGAGCCTTCCAGATATAAATCCGCGGGATGGGCGAGTTCGGGGCGGCGCTTCAGCACGCACGCGTGCGTGACGCCGGAATCGAACCAGACGTCGAGCGTGTGGCCGGTCTTGTTATAGTGCGCGGCGTCGTCGCCCAGCAGCTCGGCCGGGTCGAGCGCAAACCAGGCCTCGATGCCGGCCGCTTCGACGCGCTTCGCCACGGTTTCCAGCAGCTCTGCCGTGCGCGGATGCAACTCGCCGGTTTCCTTGTGAGTAAAGAAAGGCATCGGCACCCCCCAGTTGCGCTGGCGCGAGACGCACCAGTCGGGGCGGTTCCTGATCATCGCCTCCAGCCGCGCACGACCCCAGGCAGGGAAGAATTGCGTGTGGTCCACTGCTGCCATCGCCTGCGCACGCAACGTCCCCCCCTGACCCCTGACCCCTGACCCCTGACCGCTCGCATCCATCCCGATGAACCACTGCCGCGTCGCGCGGAAGATGATCGGCGTCTTGTGGCGCCAGCAGTGCGGGTAGCTGTGCAGCAGTTTCTCGTGCGCCAGCAGATTGCCGCTGGCTTCGAGCGTGTCCAGAATCAGCGGGTTGGCCTGCCAGATGCTCATGCCGCCGACCAGCGGCACGCCGGCGTAAAAGCGGCCGTCGTCGCCCACCGGGTTGTCGACTTTGAGGCCGTAGCGGCTGCCGATGACATAGTCGTCGAGGCCGTGGCCGGGCGCGGTGTGCACGGCGCCGGTGCCGGCGTCGGCGGTAACGTGGTCGCCGACGATGACCGTCACCTGGCGATCCTGGAACGGATGCCACAGCAGCACGCCTTCGAGCGCCTGGCCGGTGGTGTGCGCGATGACTTCGGCGCCTTCGGCCAAACCATAGCGCGTCAGCGCCGCTTCGCGCAGGCTGTCGGCCAGGATCAGCAGGCCTTTCGCGGTGCGCACCAGCGCGTACTGGAAATCGGGGTGCAGCGCCACCGCCTGGTTGGCGGGCAGCGTCCACGGCGTGGTGGTCCAGATGACGACCTGGATCGGTTCATCGATCGTCTCAATATCAAAGCGCTTGGCAAGGTCGGCATGGTCGGCCACCGCAAAGCCGACGTCGATCGCGGGCGAGGTCTTGTCCTCGTATTCGACCT
>JAHJNP010000062.1 GCA_018820745.1 Gammaproteobacteria bacterium | reverse complement strand
GGATCTCAACAGCGTCGGCGAACTCGAAATCTACGTCGACGGCGCCGACGAAATCACCGAACACTTCGCCATGATCAAGGGCGGCGGCGGCGCATTGACCCGCGAGAAGATCGTGGCGGCGTGCAGCAAGCAGTTCATCTGCATCGCCGACGAAAGCAAGCTGGTCGGCGTGCTGGGAACATTTCCGCTACCGGTCGAGGTGATCCCGATGGCGCGTTCCTACGTGGCGCGCGAGCTGGTGAAACTGGGCGGGCAACCCCGATTGCGGGAAGGCTTCACCACCGACAACGGCAACCTCATCCTCGACGTCCACGGTTTGTCGATTGTCGATCCGGTGTCGCTGGAGACGGCGATCGATCACATCGTCGGCGTGGTCACCAACGGCCTGTTCGCGCGGCGTGGAGCGGACGTGCTGCTGCTGGGCACCGAATCCGGCGTCAAGACCTACAAGCGGTAACTACTGCGGACGTTCGTCGTCATCAGGTGCTTCGCCTTCATCCAGCTTGGGCTCCACCGGCACACGATATTTCTCGGTGGCCCACTGGCCCAGGTCGATCATTTTGCAGCGCTCGCTGCAAAATGGCTTCCAGCGATTCTCGGCCGTCCATTTCACGGCCGTACCGCATATCGGGCAACTGACAACGGGTAGTTTGGTATCGGGCTTCACAGGGTGCAGAAGGTCAGGTCAAAGTCGATCGGCTGGGCGGTGCAGGCGCGCAACTGGCCGGACCCCGCAGGCACGAAGCGGATGTTGAGCATGTACTTGTTGGCGGAGATCTCGGGCACGCAGGGCAGATTGTCGCTCAGGGTGACGCGGATCAGCTGCGGGTTGCGCGATTCGAGCATGCGCTGATAGTGTCCATTTCCTGCATGCTGTATCTCGGGCTGGCCACTGTCTCGCAGCAAACTCAGCACAATGTCGACCGCTGCACGAATGGACGAGAATGGCGCCAGCCAGCACTGCAATTGCTGCATGCGTTGCTCGGCCGGCTGGTGCCGCCAGTAGTGATAGGACGGCAGATCGAACTCGCACATCCCGCCCGGGATGGCCGACCGCTGTTTGATGGCCATCAGCCAGTCGTCCTCGCGCAGGTGCTGGCCGACTTTTCCGGGCTGCTGATAGATGCCATGGTGCGCCGATTCGATCGCCGCCAGCACCTTTTCCAGCGTCGCGGCCTCCACATGCGGATTGCCGCGTAGTGCGCTTAATACGGATTTCTGCCGGTCCAGTTCCTGCAACAGATCGGATTTGAGGTCGGCACGCGCTGCCACTTCCGCCATTTCGAACAAGGTCAGCAAGGCTGCATGATGCGCGTGCGGATCGGGCGATGCGGCATAGGCATCGAAGCGTTCGAACAGACTCTCCAGCCGCAGCAAGGTGCGGATGCGTTCGCTCAGGGGATATTCGTAGTGGATCACGCCGCGACGCGTTGGTTTGAATGCATCGATTGTCGCCGATTCATGCGGAAAATCAAGGCAGCGGCGCAGAGGCAAGCGCCAGGTAACGCTGGTGCAGCACGGCCACTTCAGCTTGCAAGGCCTCCAGGGTTGAGGCATTGACGATGATATCGTCCGCCACGGCCAGGCGTTCGGCGCGCCCGGCCTGTGCCGCGAGAATGGCTTTTATTTCGTCATGCGTGAGTCCGCTTCTCGCCATCACCCGCGCGATCTGCACTTCTTCCGGGCAATCGACCACCAGCACCCGATTCAGCACATCCCGGTAGCCGCCGGTTTCCACCAGCAGCGGAATCACGATCAGCGCATAGGGCGCGGTCAGCGTGACCAGCCTCTGCTCCACCACCTGCCGGATACGCGGGTGCAGGATGGCTTCGAGCTGGCGCCGCGCGGGGCGGTCTGCGAATATGCGACGGCGCAGGGCAGCGCGGTCCAGGGTACCGTCTGCCTGCATCACCGTATCGCCAAACACTGCGCGGATCGCCTCCAGCGCCGCGCCCCGGGGCGCGGTCAGGTCGCGTGCAATGACATCGGTGTCGATCACCGGCACGCCATGCGCGGCGAAGCAATCAGCAACGGTCGACTTGCCCGAACCGATGCCGCCGGTGAGGCCGACCGTGAACATCAGAATTGTCCGAGGTAGGCCTGGGTCAGGTCGGCGCCGAAGAACAGCGCCACCAGCCCGCCGCCGGCCAGATAGGGGCCGAAGGGAATCGGCATGCGCCGGTCATGCTTCACCAGCACGATCATCGCGATGCCGATCGCCGCGCCGACCACCGACGACAGCAGCAGGGTCACCGGCAGCATCTGCCAGCCGAGCCAGGCACCGATGGCCGCCAGCAGCTTGAAATCGCCGTAGCCCATGCCGTCCTTGCCGGTGACCAGCTTGAACAGCCAGTACACCGACCACAGCACCCCGTAGCCGGCGATGGCGCCGATGACCGCATCCGGCAGGCTGGCAAAATGGCCGCCCAGATTGAACAGCAGCCCCAGCCACAGAAGCGGCAGGGTAAGGCTGTCGGGCAGCAGGGTGGTGTCGAGGTCGATGAACGCCAGCGCGATCAGCGTCCACACCAGGAACAGCGCGCCAAGCGTTTGCGCGCTGACGCCCCACTTCCAGGCCACCGCCGCCGACAACAGCGCGGTGAGCAATTCGACCACGGGGTAGCGCGCGCCGATCGGCGCGCTGCACGCAGAGCAGCGCCCGCGCAGCCACAGCCAGGACAGCAGCGGGATATTTTCCAGCGCAGTGATCTGATGCCCGCACTGCGGACAGGCCGAACGCGGCAGCCACAGGTTGTAGCGCGGCGCGTCCGCAACGGTTTCGCCGCGCAATTCGGCGCACTGCGCATGCCATTCCGCCTCCATCATCTTGGGCAGGCGATGGATGACGACGTTGAGAAAGCTGCCAATCAGCAGGCTGAACAAAAAAACCAGCCCGGTGAACAGGGCTGGTTCGGCGTGCAGCAGTTCCATCAGACGACCGAGCCCATCTTGAAGATCGGCAGGTACATGGCGATCACCATGCCGCCGATGAGCACGCCCAGCACCACCATGATGATCGGCTCCATCAGGCTGGACAGGGCCGCCACGGCGTCATCCACCTCGGCCTCGTAAAAGTCGGCTACCTTGCCCAGCATGGAATCGAGCGCGCCGGACTCCTCGCCGATGGCGGTCATCTGCAGCACCATATTGGGAAACCGGCCGGAATTCTGCATCGCCTGCGTCAGCGCCGTGCCGGTCGAGACTTCGCCCCGGATCTTCTGGGTGGCCTCGACGAACACCTGGTTGCCCGACGCCCCGCCCACCGAGTCGAGCGCTTCGACCAGCGGCACGCCGGCGGCAAACATGGTGGACAGCGTGCGCGTCCAGCGCGCGATGGTGGCTTTTTCGATCACCGCACCGAAGATCGGCAGCTTGAGCATGACGCGATCCATGAACATCTGCACCTTGCGCGAGCGCTTCCAGGCTTGCAGCAGGGCATAGATCCCGCCGCCGACGACGCCGAAAATCGCCCACCACCATTCGACGAAGAAGTCCGAGATGGCCATCACCACCAGGGTCGGCCCCGGCAGGTCCGCGCCAAAGCTGCTGAACAGGTCCTTGAACGCCGGAATGACGAAAATCATGATG
>JAHJNP010000061.1 GCA_018820745.1 Gammaproteobacteria bacterium | reverse complement strand
GAGGCTGATGACGCTGTTGTAGTAGGCGCCCGCGGGCGATCCGGTGGGCAGCCCGGTCAGCACGTCGCCGCCGTTTTGCCGGCCGATCGACGTCAACCCGTCACGATAGGCATCGGGCAGATCGGCTTCGAACAGCGGCAGCGCGGTTTCCGGCAGCACGATCAACTGCGCGGGCGAGGCCATGGCCATGCGCGCGTAGGTCTCCAGCGTGGCCTGGGCCGTTTCCGGCTGCCATTTCATGTCCTGCGGGATGTTGCCCTGCAGCAGCGCGACCGTGGTCGGCGCGCCGTCCGGCGTTGTCCAGTCGACGCCGCGCAAGGCCTGGCCGCCGACCCCCAGCGCCACGATCGCCACCACGGCCCAGGTGCGCTGCGCCAGCCGGCCGCGCGTCGTCGCGCTCCATGCCAGGAGGGCCGCGATCAGCGCCACCAGATACGACACGCCATACACGCCGACCAGCGGCGCAACCCCCGCCAGCGGGCTCGCAGGCACCTGCGAATAGCCCGCCACCAGCCACGGGAAGCCGGTGAACAGCCAGCCGCGCACCCATTCCGTCGCGCCCCAGGCGAGCGGCATCACCAGAAGCAGACGCCAGGCAGGCGAGGCGGACCAGCGTTTATGCCCATTTGGGTACGCCTGCAACGCGCCGACCGCGGCCGGAAACAGCGCCAGCACGGTGCAGAACAGGAAGGTCGCGAGCGCGGCCAGCCACGTCGCCATGCCGCCGTATACCGACAGGCTGACGAATACCCAGCTCACCCCGGCAATGAAGAAGCCCCATCCCCAGACCAGGCCGATGAGAAAGCCGGCGCGCCTCGACGCGGTGCGGGCCAGCAGCCCGAACAGCACGGCTAGGCTCAGCACCGGCAAGGGCCAGAGGCCGAGCGGGGCGAAGCCGGCGACGGCCAGCGCGCCGGCGCCCAGGCTGAGCAGCAGCAGGGGAAAGGACAGACGGCGCACGGCGGGAAGGGTGCCCGCCACGGATGACAGGACGGCGGTCAAAGCGGGGCTTCGAAGTCGATATGGCCGTCGATCAGCGTGTAGCGTACCCGGCCCTGCATCGGGTGGTTGAGGAAGGGCGTGTTGTTGCCCTGGCTGGACAGTGCCCTGGGGGTGACGACCCACTCGGTGGTCTCGTCGAAGATGCAGATGTCGGCGCAGCTGCCGACCGCCAGGTTGCCGCCGGGCACGCCCAGAATCTGCGCGGGTTTCCACGAAATCAGGTCGATCGCCTGCAGCAGCGGCACGTCCATTTCGCGCGCCCACTTCAGGGTCAGCGGCAGCAGCAGTTCGACCCCGGAGGCGCCCGGTGTCGATTCGCCGAACGGGACCTGCTTCACGTCCTCGTCGACCGGGGTGTGGTCGGAGCACAGTGCGTCGATGGAACCGTCGCGCAGCGCCGCGCGGATGGCATCGCGGTCGCGTAGGCTCCGCAGCGGCGGCATCAGGTGCAGATGCGAGTCGAAGCTGACGAGGTCGTTTTCCGACAGGTGAACGTGGGTGCTGGCGACGTCACAGGTGACCGCCAGCCCCTGCGCCTTGGCGGCGCGCACCATGGCGATGCCTTCGTAGGTCGACAGCCGGGCAAGGTGAATACGGGCGCCGGTCTCGCGCGCCAGCAGCAGAATCGTTGCCAGCGCCACCGTTTCGGCCAGCGCCGGAATGCCGGGCAGGCCGAGACGCGAAGCCACGGCGCCGTCGTGCGCGACGCCGCCGCGTGCCAGCGAGGCATCCTGCGGCCGCAACCACAGGCTGAAGTCAAAGGTTGACGCGTATTCCATCGCGCGCAGCAACACCTGGGTGTCGGTCGGCAGGGCATCGGCCTGGGTGAAGGCGCGGCAGCCCGCCTCGGTCAGCTCGGCCATCTCGGTCAGCATGCTGCCTTCGAGCTTTTGCGTCAGCGCGCCGATCGGGTAGACGCGCGGGCCGGGCAGATTCTTGGCGCGGAACTTGAGCATCTCGACCAGCCCCGGCTCGTCCAGCGGCGGGTCGGTGTCGGGCGGGCAGGCGAGCGAGGTGATGCCGCCGGCGGCGGCGGCGAGCATTTCCGATTCCAGCGTGGCGCGGTACTCGAAGCCGGGTTCGCGCAGCCGCACCGACAGGTCCACCAAGCCGGGGCAGACGATAAGGCCGGTGGCGTCGATGACGCGGTTGGCGTGGAAATCGGCCGGCGCGTGGCCGTTGCCAACGATTTTGCCCGCAGCGACATAGATATCGGCGACTTCGTCGCGCGCGCTCATCGGG
>JAHJNP010000060.1 GCA_018820745.1 Gammaproteobacteria bacterium | reverse complement strand
GACCTGCACGAACTGCTGCGCGCGTGGGAAAACTACCACCGCATCCTGACGGCCGAAGCCCACATGAAGCACATCCAGTTCCGCCAGGAAAGCCGTTACCCCGGCTTCTACTACCGCATGGACAAAAACTTTGTCGATGAGGAAAACTGGCATTGTTTCGTGAACTCGGTGTACGACAAGGAATCCAAACAGTGGAACTGCTTCAAGCGCGCCCACGTGGATCTGGTCGACAAGTCCAAGCTGTTCAAGCCCGCTGCCCACTAAGTCATCAGTGAAGCAGTAAACGCCGGGCGCCGCTGTTTTTAAACGGCGCCCTTTAAAACCGGGCGCCATCAGGCGCCCGGTTTTTTTCCGGATTCAATAACAGCAAGACACGCAGGGTTGTTCAGCATCCAGCCGAAAGCGCGTACCCTACGCACTCCCGACTGTAGGTTGATGGTTTTTTGAAGTGTGGGGCCGAGCCCCGAGAGGTCGCAAAATGAACGAAGCCGAATTTAAAGACATGATCGAAGACTCCCCGTTTGCGGGCAGCCCGGTCAAACCCATCATGCTGACGGAAGACGCGACGCTGCAGTTTCGCTGCCATCGCGACGTCAAGTGCTGGAACGCCTGCTGCAGCAACATCGACATTCCGCTCACCCCCTACGACATCCTGCGCCTGAAGAAACGCCTGGACATGTCGTCCGGCGAATTTCTCAACCAGTATTCGGTGCCGTTCGAGATGGACAAGGACGGCATGCCCGGGGTGAAGCTGAAGCCGGTCGAAGGCGGCACCGCCTGCCAGTTCATGACCCCCGAAGGCTGCGGCGTCTACGAAGACCGTCCGACCTCCTGCCGTTACTATCCGGTCGCGCTGCTGACCATGCGCCGCTCCGACGAATACGTCGACCGCAGCGCGTACGCCATGGTGAAAGAGCCGCACTGCCTCGGCCATTTCGAGGACAAGACGCAGACCATCGAGCAATACCGCGCCGAACAGGGCGTCACCGAATACGACGAGAAGGCCCGTGCGTGGCGGCAACTGGTGGTCAAGCGCAAGTCGGCCGGCCCGGCCATCGGCACGCCCACACCCATTTCAAACCAGCTGTTTTTCATGGCAAGCTACGACGTCGACCGCTTCCGTGCGTTCGTCATGAGCCCGAGCTTCAACGACACCTACAACATTCCGGTCGAGGTCATGGCGGCCCTGATCGCCGACGACGAAGCCCTGCTCGACTTCGGCATGAATTTCCTGCGCCACGCGCTGTTCGGCGAAGACTTTGTCGAGCAGCACCCGGGGGCGTACGAAAAACGTCTGGCACGCAAGCGCGCCCTGGCCGAGCAGGACAAGGAAGCCGGATTCCAGAAAAAGATGGAACTGGAAGACGACAAGTATTCGGGCGAACACTGAACCCCATGCGTTTGCTTGCACTTGCCCTGCTCGCGTTGCCGGCCCTGCTCCCCGCAGGGGCATCGGCGCAGGCCACGCTCAACAAGTGCATCGGCGCGGAAGGCAAGATCACCTATTCCAACCTGCCCTGCCGCAATGCCCGGGAAGCCCGCAAGGTGGAAATCGACCCTGCGCCGACACCCGATCAGGCGCGTCCAGCGCCCGCCCCGGTCGAGCCTGCACCCAAGGCAGTCCCTCCGTCCAATGAAACCGCCACCCTGCGCCTCGATACCCAGCGCACCACCGGCAAGCCCGCCGCACGGGCGGCCTCGGGACGTCAGTGCGACGCGTTGACCGACAAACTGGGGCGCGTGTTCGACAAAATGGATGCGGCGCGGCGCAAGGGTTACACGCAGGATCAGATGAACGCGTGGGACCAGGAAGTCAAAGACCTCGAACGCAAAAAACAGCAATCCGGCTGCTTCTGAACAACTTTCCAGACATGAATGCCCGCACCCTCGACCCTGCGCACCACCTGATCGACAAAGAACCGTATTACGAAGCCGTCGGCGACGAAATCCTGTTGTTCGAAGCGGCCTGGCGGCAGCAGATCCCGGTGCTGCTGAAAGGCCCTACCGGCTGCGGCAAGACGCGCTTCATGGAGCACATGGCGTGGCGCCTCAAAAGACCCTTGATCACCGTGTCGTGCCACGACGACCTCACCGCCTCCGACCTGGTGGGGCGCTATCTGGTGAAGGGCGGCGAAACCGTGTGGGTCGACGGCCCGCTGACCCGCGCGGTGCGCGCAGGCGGCATCTGCTATCTGGATGAAGTCGTCGAGGCGCGCAAGGACACCATGGTAGTGATCCATCCGCTGGCCGACGACCGCCGCACCCTGCCGATGGAAAAGCTCGGCCTCGAAGTCGAAGCCCCGCCCGAATTCTGCCTCGCCATCTCCTACAATCCCGGCTACCAGAGCGTGCTCAAGGACCTGAAGCAGTCGACCCGGCAGCGCTTCGTCGCGCTCGAATTCGACTACCCGTCTGCCGAACTCGAACGCCGCATCGTCGCCACCGAATCCGGCGTGTCCGACGCCGTGGCGAGCAGTCTGGTGCGCTTTGCGCAGATGACACGCAACCTCAAGGGCAGCGGACTGGAGGAAGGCGCCTCCACGCGGCTGCTGGTGCATGCCGGCAAGCTGATCGCCGACGGGGTAAGCCCCGTCTCCGCCTGCAAGGCCGCGGTCGCCCAGGCCGTCACCGACGACGACGACATGCTCAAGGCCATCCAGGAACTCTCCTCATCGATTTTCTGATGGGCACCTGATGGCGCAGCCGCCGCTCACCGCCGCCGAGATGGAAGCCAGCCTCCACGTCTGGCTGGAAACCGAATTCACCTATTTCAAGGTCGAGGAACTCGCCGCCGAGCTCACCGCGCTGGTGCGCGACGAGCAGGACTTCATCCTCGGCTGGATTCGCCGCATCGCCTCGACCCACATCACGCTCGCCTGGCAGTTCGGCCGCCGCGCACCCGCGCTATTGCCGCGTATGGAGCGGCGCCTGCTCGAAGCGTGGGCGGTGCATACCTGCGACGTGTTCGACCGCACCGGCCTGCAGAACGCGCTCAGGGTGATGGAGCAAGTCGATACGTTCGACGAAGACCAGCATCGGCACGATGCCGCGGGCGCGCTGTTCGAGGACATCGCGCCGGTGCTGGGCAATTTCGTCTGCGGCCTCTCCGGCCGCCGATTGAGGCTTGAGGAAGGCGACGCCGCCTGGACCGACGGCGAGCGCATCGTGCTGCCGCCGCTGATCGCCGCCTTGCCGAACCTGGACGACAATTTTCAGCTTGCCAAAATCACCGTTGCGCTGCTGTGGGCGCAAACCCGCTACGGCAGCCTGCGCGTCGACCACGCCGTGGTTGCCGCCGGCTATGCCGACCCCGAACGCGCCCTCACCCGCCTGCACGCACTGGAAACGCTGCGGCTCACTGCGCGCATCGCCCGCGAACTGCCGGGGCTGCATCGCGAGATGCAGCGCCTGCGCGCGCAGCTCGACCCCAAACTGCCGCCGACCTGGCAGCGTTTCGAGACGGTGCTGGCTGCCGAGAAAGCGACGATCGATGACAGCCTGGCGCTGCTCGGCGCCGCCTACAACGAGGCCGACTGCCCGCAGTGGAGCGACCAGGGCTGCCTGCGCCCGGATGCGATTGCCGCCGCCCGCGCCGCCCGGCTGGACAAGGAGAAAGCGCGGCTGCGCATCAAGCTGGCCGAGCTGCTGGACGAGCACGCGGCGGCGCAGCCCGATCCGCAGGCCGCCGCCGAAACGCCGTCCGAGCTGGAGGTAACGCCACGCGACGAAAACGGCCAGCTCGGCTTCGACATCACCCTCGACGACGCCCCGATCGCTCCGCCTGACGGCGTCAGGCAGCTGCTCACCTCGGTGTATCTCGACTTCGGCGAAATCCCCCCGGAATATCTCGTCCCGGCAGGCGACGGCGAATACGACCCGAACCGCGTGTTCGACCAGCCGGACGACCCCGATGCCGTGTGGCAGGGGACCTACCACGAGCACGGCGCCGAGCTGTACCCCGAGTGGGATCACGGCCGTCAGCATTACCGCAAGAACTGGTGCGTGATGCGGGAAAAGACCGTCACCCCGGTCCACGACAGTTTCTATCGCGACACGCTGGCCAAGCACGCCGGCGTGGTCAAGCACCTGCGCCGCAAGTTCGAGGCGCTGCGCGACGAGAACCGCCTCGACAAGCGGCAGACCCAGGGCGACGAAATCGACCTTGACGCGCTGATCGAGGCGCTTGCCGATGCGCGTGACGGCCGCGAAATGAGCGACCGCCTGTTCGTCCGCCT
>JAHJNP010000059.1 GCA_018820745.1 Gammaproteobacteria bacterium | reverse complement strand
TACCACTTCTGGAAGTAGACCGGACCCTGGCACTCGTCGCGCTCGATCATGTAGGCAATGATCTTGTCGGAGGTCTCGCCTTCCATCTTGCCGTAGCCCATGGTGCCGACGTGGATGCCGGAGGCTCCCTGCAGACGCGAGATTTTGGCCAGCACGAACGCGGTGTAGCCGCGCAGCGCCGACGGCGAGGTGATCATACCGTGGCCGGCGCGGTGGTAGTGCAGGTACTGGTTGGGGTACTGACGGCGGGCGGTGGTGATCATGCCGGGGCCGCCGACGAAACCGTCGACCAGGAACGCGACTTTGTCCGCATCGGGGCCGAAGGCTTCCAGGATGAAGTCGGCGCGGGCGCACATTTCATAGTGGTCGTCGGCCGTAATGTTGGCCGAGAACAGCTTGGCCTGGCCGGTTTCGTCCTGGGCGCGCTTCATCGCGTCGTACACCAGCGGGTAGACCTTCTTGGCCGGGCAGAACACCTGGTTGCCCTGGGGTTCGTCGTTCTTGATGAAGTCGCCACCCAGCCAGAACTGGTAGGCCGCAGCCGCGAACGGCTCGGGACGCAGGCCCAGCTTCGGCTTGATGATGGTGCCGGAGATGTAGCCGCCGTTGACGACCGGGCGACCGAGGATGCGCCACATGTCGGAGATGTCCTTGGACGGGCCGTCGAACAGCTGGATGGCGCGCTCGGGCATATAGAAGTCGTGGATCTTGGCGTGCTCGATGTCGCCCATGCCCTGGTTGTTGCCGATCACCAGCGTCAGGAACGACACGATCATCATGCGGCCGTCGGTGACGTTGCGGTCGAACAGCTCGATCGGATACGCGATCCGCATGTCCTCGGTCGCTTCGTCGATGAGGTAGACCAGCGCGTCGACGCCCTTGGTGAAGTCGTCGGTGGTGGAGACTTCGACGTTGGTGCCGGTGGACGACTCGGCGGCGAAGTGGGCGGCGCATGACAGGTAGCTGCCAAACCCGGGCTTCGGCTTCATCTTGTAGGCGACGAGGATGTGCTTGCCACCCTTGATCAGGTCTTCTTCCTTGAGGGAGAGGTCGGCGTAACGTGCGGATTGATCCATTGCATGACTCCTGCGGTAGATAAACAAAGCCCCAGGAACAATGCCCCCCGAGCGCGACAGGGACGGACTATACGCAGGCCAAACTATAATTAATATTAAATTGTTATGATAAAAACCATATCATTATGCTTATATAAAAAACCTCAGTTAACCGCTCAATGACTTAACAAGCACCGCATGAATACTTTTGTTTCAGTCTTCGTTCACGTTCATTTTCCCGGTGGCGCCGGCGTCCAACTACGGTTTCCAGACCCATGCGCCGACTGACGCTTCGCCAATTCCGGGTCTTCGAGGCCGTGGCCCGCCACCTGTCGTTTTCGCGGGCGGCGGAAGAGCTGCACCTGTCGCAGCCTGCCGTCTCGATGCAGGTGCGGGGAATCGAGACCATTCTGGGGATGCGGCTCACCGAACAGGTGGGGAAGAAGATCTTCCTCACCGAGGCCGGGCGCGAGGTGCTGCACGCCAGCCAGTCCATCACCGCGCGCCTGGACGATTTGCAGGCCAACCTGGCGCAGCTGCGCAGCATCGACACCGGCTGTCTCAACATTGCCTCGACCTCGACCGTGAACGCCGTCGCCACCGACATCCTGGCCCGCTTTCGCGGCCGCCATCCCGGGGTGGCCATTCATCTGGACGTCTCCAACCGCGCCGCCGTGCTGGACCAGCTGGTCGGCAACCGCATCGACCTGGCCATCATGGGCCAGGTGCCGGACGGGCTGGGCCTGGAGGCCACCCGCTTCATGGACAATCCGCTGGTGGTCATCGCCCCGCCCGACCACCCGCTGACCCGCAAGAAACGGATTTCCGTCCGCGAGCTGGCCGCCGAATCCTTTCTGGTGCGCGAAGCCGGCTCCGGCACCCGCGGCGCGATGGAGCGCTTCTTCGCCGCCCGCGAACTGGAAATCCGGAGCAGCATGGAAATGAGCAGCAACGAGGCCATCAAGCAGGCAGTGCAGGCCGGGCTGGGCTTGGGCATCCTGTCGCTGCAGACGCTGGAAATGGAACTGGCGCTGAAAAGGCTCGCCGTGCTGAACGTCGACGGCTTCCCCATTATGCGCCACTGGTACATCGTCCACCGCGCCGACAAGCGGCTGTCGCCTTCGGCACAGGCATTCAAGGAATTCGTGCTGGGGACGGCGGAGCAAATGGCTTGATTGGAGTGCGAATATCGGGGCGGGGCCGCAACCCCACGCCTTTGCAGGAGGGGCGCCTTTATGCCCTCTGGGTACTCGCCCCGAAAAGCCCGACCCTACCCGTTTGGCCGATCGGGCCGTCCTGCACTAGAATCGCGGCAGTCGGGGCACCAGCCCCCGGCGTCAGGATGACTCATCCGCAAGACGGTGTCCCGTCCAAGTCTGGTTTTATCCATTCGAGCTGGAGCATTTTTCTTGGACACCGACCCCACTACCGCACCCGCGCCCGTCACCCTGGGCGACTCCTTCAAGTACTGGCTCAAGCTCGGCTTCATCAGCTTCGGCGGTCCCGCCGGGCAGATCTCGATGATGCACCAGGAGCTGGTGGAGAATCGCCGCTGGATTTCCGAGCACCGCTATCTGCATGCGCTCAACTACTGCATGTTGCTGCCCGGGCCGGAGGCGACCCAACTGGCGATCTACATCAGCTGGCTGATGCACGGCATCCGCGGCGGCATCATCGCCGGCGTGCTGTTCTTCCTGCCGTCGTTTCTGCTGCTGTCGCTGCTGGCCGGCCTCTATCTCGCCTACGGCAACCTGCCGTGGGTGCAGGGCATGTTCTACGGCATCCGGCCGGCGGTGGTGGCGGTGGTGCTGTTCGCGGCCTGGCGCATCGGCAGCCGCGCCTTGAAGAACGAGGTGCTGTGGGGGATCGCGGCGCTCGCCTTCATCGGCATTTTCGTGTTCGGCATCGCGTTCCCGTGGATCGTGCTGGCCGCAGGCCTGCTCGGCGCGATCGGCGGCAAGCTCGCGCCGCTCAAGTTCAAGACGGGCAACGGCCACGGCGCCGGCGCCCGCGAATACGGCCCGGCCATCATCGACGACGACACCCCGCCGCCGCCCCACGCCCGCTTCACCTGGCGCAAGCTGGCACTCAAGCTCGGTGCCTTCATGCTGATCTGGCTGGGGGCGATGGCGACGATCTACGGCATGCCCGACCTCTTCCAGATGGGCGAATTCTTCACCAAGGCGGCCTTCCTCACCATCGGCGGCGCCTATGCGGTGCTGCCCTACGTCTACCAGGGCGGCGTCGAGCATTTCCAGTGGCTCTCCGGCCCGCAGATGATGGACGGCCTGGCGCTGGGCGAGGCCACGCCGGGGCCGCTGATCATGGTCGTCACCTGGGTCGGCTATCTCGGCGGCGTCGCCAAAGAGGTGTTTTCCAACCCGATCGCAGCCGGTCTGGCGGGCGCAGCGGTTGCAACTTTCTTCACCTTTCTGCCGTCTTTCCTGTTCATCCTGGTCGGCGGCCCGCTGGTCGAGGCGACCCGCGGCGAAATACGCTTCACCGCGCCGCTCACCGGCATCACCGCGGCGGTGGTCGGCGTCATCCTCAACCTCGCGGTATTCTTCGCCTGGCATACTTTCTGGCCGCAGGGCACGGCAGACGCGCCGTTCGCAGGCGTCTTCGACTGGTTTCCGGTCATCGTCGCCGGCGCCGCCTTCGTTGCCCTGTGGAAATACCAGGCCGACATCATGAAGGTGATCGGCGTGTGCGCCCTGCTCGGGCTGGCTTATTCGTTTTTAATGTGAGGACAGCATGGAACCTGAAACCCAACCCCTAAAGGACTCCGATCCACTACGCACTGAAGTGCGTGTGGAGTCGTATGCCCTGAAGCGCTGCGGCTGCGGCACGCCCACCGAAAAATGCCCGGACCTGCCGCGCACCATTAAACCCGCCGAGCTGAACCCGGATGCCACGCTGGTGTTCGACGTGCGGCGCGAAGCCGACTACGCCGCGTCCGGCGAAACCATCCCCGGCGCGATGTGGAAAAATCCGGACAAGATCGACGCCTGGATCGGCGCCGTCCCGCTCACCCTCGACGTGGTGATTTACTGCGTGCGCGGCGGTGCGGTGTCGAACGCCGTGGTCGACCGCCTGCAGGCCGCCGGCGTGAAAGCGCGTTACATCGAGGGCGGCATCGAGGCCTGGAAGGCGGCGGGCGGCAAGATCGTCGCCAAGTAAACCCACACCTGCCCATCGCGAGTGGTTGACTAATTTACTTGGTTATTCTATCGTTCGGCATTGCTTTTTTTTACTGAACTTAAGGACAGCACCATGGAACGCGAAATCAACGGCAAAATGGTCGAAACCGACCCCGAAGGCTATCTGGTCAACCTGGAAGACTGGTCGGAGGAACTGGCCGTCGAACTGGCCAAGGAAGACAAGCTTGAACTGGCTGAGAACCACTGGAAGATCATCCACTACATGCGCGAGTTCTTCGCCCAGAACGGCACCGCACCCAACCTGCGCTTCCTGCAGAAAGGCCTGAAGGAAGAATTCGGCCCGGAATGGGGCGACAAGAAATTCCTGTTCGACCTGTTCCCGTTCGGCCCGGCCAAACAGGCCGGCCGCTACGCCGGCACCCCGAAGCCGACTGGCTGCGTATAAGTCAGCAAGCAGCTCGTCGCAGCAAAACGCCCCGCCCTGTGCGGGGCGTTTTGCTTTGGCCGACGGTCAGCCGGCTCAGCTACTTCCGGGCATCCTCGCTCGCGAACGCATCCACCGGCGAATTGAATGCGATGAACAGGACGCAGGGACCTGCCTCGCCGCACGCCGCCTTGTGCGGCATCCCGGGCGGGCCGTACGCATAGGTTCCGGGCGTGAGCACAGCGGCTGCGTGCCCGTCATAGGTCACGTGAAGCTCGCCGGCCACCAGCACCATGCGCTCGGCCGAGGTGTGCCAGTGGCGCGGAATCACCGCATTCGCTGGCACCTTGAAGAAGACGTCGGTATTGTTTTTGGCGGGGTCGCCCTGAACAACCGCAATCTCGCAGCCTTTTGGCATGAAGTCGGGGCAGCCGCCCCACTTGAGCGCGGCGTCCCCGGCGGTGCGCGCCAGCGGGGCGTCCTGTGCGAAAGCCGCGGCAAACGGACTGGCAACAAGCAGTGCCGACAGGGTCGCGCTTAGCGGCAACCGGCGCATTCTGGTTTGGATGGTCATGGGTTCCTCCTTCAGGAACGGAAAGGGCTGCCGGGCAGATGCCCAACAGTGCGGTGGACTTATCACCATAGTCCGAAAATCGCGGCGAGGGCGCCGGTGCGTGGTTGTTGCCGCTTTAGCGGCTTACAACCACGGCCTGCCCCTTGCGGGTGCTCCTACGAAGCCTCCAACCTGAAGGGGCGGCGCCTCGCCGCGATTTCGCACCGCCCTGTCGCGAATTGCAGCGGCCTCTCGCGTTAAAATGCCGCTTTTATTCGGCGAATCAGGCATATGAACGCTCCTCTGGTCGGTGTGGTGATGGGCTCTTACAGCGACTGGGAGGTGATGAAGCACGCGGCGATGCTGCTGAAGCAGCTGGGCATCCACTGCGAGACGAAGGTAGTGTCGGCGCACCGCACGCCGGATCTGCTGTACGAATACGCCGCCAGCGCCGAAGCGCGCGGCCTCAAGGCGATCATCGCGGGGGCCGGCGGCGCCGCCCACCTGCCGGGCATGATCGCCGCCAAGACCATTGTGCCGGTGCTCGGCGTGCCGGTGCCGTCGAAATACCTCAAGGGCATGGACTCGCTGCTGTCCATCGTGCATATGCCGAAGGGCATT
>JAHJNP010000006.1 GCA_018820745.1 Gammaproteobacteria bacterium | reverse complement strand
TACATGTTGATGCGGCGCTGCACGTCGACCAGCAGGGTGCCCTTGCGCTCCTTCTGCAGCATCGCGATCGATTCTTTCGACGCCAGGCTGAAGTAGTTGATCTGCTCTTCGTAGTTGGTGCGGTGGGCGTGCGCGCCCCACAGCGCCCAGCGCCGCAGGCCGCCCAGGGTCAGCTGCTGGAACAGCACTTCCAGCTTGTCCAGCATCGGTCGCACGCCGCGCGGCGCCTGCGCGATCAGGGTGTTGATGAATTGCAGGTACTTGAGGAACAGCTCGGCGTCGCCCAGCCGTTTGGCCGCGGTCGGCGCGGTGGCCAGCAGCAGCTCGATCACCGCGCCCGAGGTCTTCGAGGCGAGCATCAGCGAAGCGGTGGCGAGATCGGCCACCACGTCCTCGCCCACTTCCTTGGCCACGTGCGGCGCCTGTTCGATCCAGGTTTCGACCAGCGAATCGCCGCGGCCGAGTCCGCGGATGGCCGACACGCCCTTCAGGTAATTGTCCAGCCCGCGCGGCGAGAACACCTTGGTGGCCTCGTGCCAGGCCGCGTTGAGCGCATCCCGCGTATGCGGCGACAGGTCTTCCAGCAGTTCTGAGTAGTCTTCGAGTTTGATCGACATGGTTTAAATCCAGTCTAGAGTCGAGAGCGGCGAGTCGAGAGCGGATGTCGAGGGACGGCGGTTCTTACTCTCGACTCTCCACTCTCGGCTCCCCTCAAAAGAACGTCGACACAGCCGCGTCCAGCGCGTCTCGCATGTCGGGATCGTCGGTGATCGGGCTGACCAGCGCGACGCGGCAGGCGGCGAGCGGGTTCACGCCCTTGGCGATCAGGCTGCCTGCGTAAATCAGCATGCGGGTCGACAGGCCCTCGTCGAGGCCGTGGCCCTTGAGGTTGCGGCTGCGCTCGGCGATCGACACCAGCTTGCCGGCGATGTCGGCGCCCACGCCGGATTCGTGCGCGACGATTTCGGTCTCGATGGCGTGCTCGGGATACGTGAAATCGAGTCCGCCGAAGCGCTGCTTGGTCGACTGCTTGAGATCCTTCATCAGGCTCTGGTAGCCGGGGTTGTAGGAAATCACTATCTGGAAATCGGGGTGGGCATGCACCAGCTCGCCCTTCTTTTCCAGCGGCAACACGCGGCGGTTGTCGGTCAGCGGGTGGATCACCACGGTGGTGTCCTGGCGCGCCTCCACCACTTCGTCCAGGTAGACAATGGCGCCGTGACGGGCGCCGATGGCCAGCGGCCCGTCCTGCCACTCGGTGCCCGCTGCGGACAGCAGGAAGCGGCCGACCAGGTCGGAAGCGGTCATGTCCTCGTTGCACGCCACCGTGATCAAGGGTTTGCCCAGCTTGTGCGCCATGTACTCGACGAAGCGCGTCTTGCCACAGCCGGTCGGGCCTTTCAGCATCATCGGCATGCGCACCGAATAGGCGGCTTCGTAAAGCTCGACCTCGTCGGCGACGGGACGGTAATAGGGTTCCTGGGTGATGCGGTACTGATCGACGATGTTGCTCATGGAGGCTCCTTGAAAGTGGGGCTTATTTATCCGCGAATGACGCGAATTCATGCAAACGCGGCATTCGCGGGCAAACAAAAAGCCCCCGCGCCCAGCGGGCGACGGGGGCTTGAGGGCCTGTTAACGCTAATTTCGCGGCTGCGTTGCGGCGAGAAAGCGATGGATGCAAGGCGCGGTGCGCAGGCAAGGGCCATCCCTTGCCAAGCGGCGCAACGCCGCAGACGCGCTTTCTCGCCACAACCCTTCGGGACGGAACCTATTCGGGCGCATCCCTTTGTCGCTCGCCGCTTGCAGTGCCGGCACTGCGGCGTGGCTCGCTTCGCGGCCTGCATCCCGAATAGGTTCCGTCGCAGGCGTGAAATTAGTGTTAACAGGCCCTCTTGGTCACCCGTCGCGACTTAAACAGTCTTGCCGCGGAAAATCACCATCGACGCACCTTGCGACTGATTGAAGTTGTTGTAGCCAATCAGACGAACGTGGTTGTCGGGGTTGGCCTTGTGACAGGCCTCGGCTTCGGCCAGCACGCGGGCCACATCGGTTTCGCCGAACATCGGCAGCTTCCACATGTACCAGTAGGAATCACGCAGATGCGCCGGTTCGGTGTGCTCGATCGCCGGGTTCCAGCCTTTTTTCACCAGATATTCGACTTGCTTCTTGATCTGCTCCGCGGTCATCGGGGGCAGATAGGAGAAGGTCTCGAACTTGCGGCTGGCAGGATCGCTCACCCGGCTTTTGTAATCCATTACTTCAGACATTTCATTTCCTTTCTAACTAGGAATTAGGATTTGGGATCCAGGGGCTGGGGTGAGGCAGGTTTCCCTGGCCCCTAATTCCCAGCGCCTAGCCCCTATCAATTACTTGTGGGCGACGTCCAGCTTGTCGACGGTGTCGAACTCGAACTTGATCTCTTTCCACGTTTCCATGGCGATCTTCAGTTCGGGGCTGTGTGCGGCAGCGGAGGACAGGATGTCCTTGCCTTCCTTCTCGATCTCCCGGCCTTCGTTACGTGCTTGCACGCAGGCTTCGAGTGCGACGCGGTTGGCGGCGGCGCCCGCGGCGTTGCCCCAGGGGTGGCCGAGCGTGCCGCCACCAAACTGCAGGCAGGCATCGTCGCCGAAGATGGCAACCAGCGCGGGCATATGCCACACGTGGATGCCGCCGGAAGCGACCGGGAACACGCCGGGCATGGAACCCCAGTCCTGGTCGAAGAACAGGCCGCGGCTACGATCTTCCGGGATGAACTTGTCGCGCATGGTGTCGATCCAGCCCAGCGTCGCTTCGCGGTCGCCTTCCAGCTTGCCGACGACGGTGCCGGAGTGCAGGTGGTCACCACCCGACAGACGCAGCACTTTGGTCAGCACGCGGAAGTGAATACCGTGGTGCGGGTTGCGGTCGAGCACGGCGTGCATGGCGCGGTGAATGTGCAGCAGCATGCCGTTGTCGCGACACCAGTTGGCCAGACCCGTGTTGGCGGTCAGGCCGCCGGTCAGGTAGTCGTGCATGAT
>JAHJNP010000001.1 GCA_018820745.1 Gammaproteobacteria bacterium | reverse complement strand
GCCGGCGCCGCCCGCCACCGTGTTTTCCTCTAGCGTGACCAGCAGGCGGTGGCTTTGCGCCAGTTCGCGCAGCAGGTCGAGGTCGAGCGGTTTCACGAAGCGCATGTCGGCCACGCTGGCGTCGAGCGTCGCGGCGGCGGCAAGCGCGGGTGCGACCAGGCTGCCGAAGGCGATGAAGGCGACCTCGCGGCCGCTGCGGCGCAGCACGCCGCGGCCGACCTCGAACGGGTCGAGGCCAGGCTCGATGGCGGCGCCGGCGCCGCTGCCGCGCGGGTAGCGTACCGCCGACGGGCCGTCGTGCAGGAACGCCGTGGTCAAGAGGCGGCGGCACTCGTTCTCGTCGGAGGGCGCCGCGATCAGCATGTTGGGTATGCAGCGCAGGAAGGAGAGGTCGAAGCTGCCGGCGTGGGTGGGGCCGTCGGCGCCGACCAGTCCGGCGCGGTCGATCGCCAGCATCACCGGCAGGTCCTGCAGGGCGATGTCGTGGATCAGCTGGTCGTAGGCGCGCTGCAGGAAGGTCGAATAGATCGCCACCACCGGCTTCACGCCCTCGCAGGCAAGCCCGGCGGCAAAGGTCAGCGCGTGCTGCTCGGCGATACCGACGTCGAAATAGCGCTTCGGGAATTCCTGCGAGAAGCGCACCAGCCCGGAGCCTTCGCGCATCGCCGGGGTGATGCCGAGCAGCCGCGTGTCGGCCGCTGCCATGTCGCACAGCCAGTCGCCGAATACCTGGGTGTAGGTCGGCTTGCCGCCGGACTTTTCGGCGACGCCGGTCGCCGGGTCGAAGCGCGAAACGCCGTGATACAGGCAGGGGTTGGCTTCGGCGGGCTTGTAGCCCTTGCCTTTTTTGGTGACCACATGGAGGAACTGCGGGCCGCTCAGCTGCTTGATGTTGGAGAGGGTGTCCAGCAGCACGTCGAGGTCGTGGCCGTCGATCGGGCCGATGTAGTTGAAGCCGAATTCCTCGAACAGCGTGCCCGGCGTCACCATGCCCTTCATGTGTTCCTCGGCGCGCTTGGCCAGCTCGCGGATCGGCGGTGCGACCGACAGCACTTTCTCGCCGGCGCGGCGCGCGGCCGCATAAAACCTGCCCGACATCAATCGCGCCAGGTAATTGTTGAGTGCGCCGACGTTGGGCGAGATCGACATGTCGTTGTCGTTCAGCACCACCAGCAGCGGCAGGTCGGTGGTGCCGGCGTTGTTCAGTGCCTCGAATGCCATGCCAGCGGTCATCGCGCCGTCGCCGATGATCGCCACCGCGCGCTGGCGGGAGCCCAGCTGATGGAAGGCCTCGGCCATGCCGAGCGCGGCCGAGATCGAGGTGCTGGAATGGCCGACACCGAAGGCGTCGTACTCGCTCTCGGCGCGGCGCGGAAAGCCGGCGATGCCGCCCGGCTGGCGCAGGCCGGCCATCGCCGCGCGGCGTCCGGTCAGGATCTTGTGCACATAGGTCTGGTGGCCGACGTCCCACACGATGCGATCCGCCGGGGTGTCGAACACGTAATGCAGCGCCAGGGTCAGCTCCACCGTGCCGAGATTGGACGCCAGATGGCCGCCGGTGCGGCCCACCGATTCCACCAGAAATTCGCGCAGCTCGGCAGCGAGTTTCGGCAGGGCGTCAGGCGGCAGGGCGCGCAGGTCGGCGGGCGTGTCGAGGGTGTCGAGCAGGGGGAAAGTCGTCATCTTAAAACGTCCGCTCGACCACGAAGTCGGCCAGCTGGCGCAGCCGCGCGGCGGGCGTCCCCAGGCTGTCCAGCGCGGCGTGGGCGTCGGCACGCAGTTCCTGTGCGAGTTCGCGCGCGCGCGCCGCGCCGAGCAGGCTGACGTAAGTGGGCTTGTTGTTGGCGGCGTCCTTGCCCGCGGTCTTGCCCAGCGTGGCGGTGGGCGCTTCGGCGTCGAGCACGTCGTCGACCACCTGGAAGGCGAGGCCGATGCACTTGGCGTAATGGTCGAGCGCGGTGCGGGTGGCGTCGGGGACGCTGCCGCATTGCGCGCCGAGCAGCACCGAGGCGCGGATCAGCGCACCGGTCTTGTGGATGTGCATGAATTCGAGTTCGGTCAGGTCGAGCGGCTTGCCGACGCTGGCGAGATCGATCGCCTGGCCGCCGGCCATGCCGCGCGAGCCGGCTGCCTGCGCCAGCAGCTGCACCATGTTGAGCTGGGTGGCCGCATCGGCGGCCAGGGGCGTTGATGCGAGGATGTCGAATGCCAGGCTCTGCAGGGCGTCTCCCACCAGCAGGGCGGTCGCTTCGTCGAACTCGACATACACCGTGGGCTTGCCGCGCCGCAGCGCATCGTCGTCCATCGCCGGCATGTCGTCGTGCACCAGCGAATAGGCGTGGATCAGTTCCACCGCGGCGGCGGCGTGCTGCACGCGTTCGGGCGAGGCGCCGGTGACTTCGCCGGCGGCAAACGCCAGCAGCGGACGCACCCGCTTGCCGCCGTCCAGCACGGCGTAGCGCATCGCTTCGTGCAGGCGCTGCGGGGCAATGTGGGCAGGGGGGAGCCACTCGGCCAGCACGCTTTCCATGCGGGTCTGGCAGACTTGCGTCCAGGCGGCAAAATCAGTCATCGGTCTCTTCAGTCTTGAAAGGCTGTGCGGTCTTGAACGGGAGCAGGGTGCCGTTTTCCAGAATCTTCACCTGCTGCTCGGCATCGGCCAGTTGCTGGCGGCAATACTGCAGCAGTTCGGCGCCGCGCTTGTAGGCGGCGAGCGAGGCCTCCAGCGGCAGCTGGCCGGATTCCATTTCGGACACAATGGCGTCCAGTTCGGCCAGTGCGGATTCGTAATCTTTGGGGGGGGGGGCGCGGGATTTGGCCATGAACTCGGACCCGGCGGAGTAAAGACCGACACTTTAACAAATTTAGCCCGCTGCTTTATCGGTAATCGGCATGGCCATGTCTCCAGGGCCGGTGGGACTGCTGAAAATGTGTGCTTTTCCTGCTGAATAGCGACCGGGGTCGCCTTGATCTGTTCCCGCTCGAGACCCTGAAACCGGGCCGTATCAGCCGGCGCCGGAAGATGGCATGATGCGATTCCATGCTTATCTGCGTCGAAAAACGAGCGGCATCTGAAATGCGTTTTTTTATGATTTCCCCAGCGGGCGGCGCACACCGCCCGTTTTTTTGCCCTCCCGCGATGGGCTGCCCCCAATGAAGTCGAGCTGGATGCTGGTGGCGGCGGCGCTGTTCGCGCTGATGGGCGTGCTGGTGAAGCATGCGTCCGCCACCTTTTCACCCGCCGAGCTGGTGTTCTACCGCTCGGCGTTCGGACTGCTCGCAATCTGGGGGGTGATCGCCCTCGGCCGTCGCAGCTTGCTGGCGCCGCTCGCCACACGCCATTGGCGGGCCCACTTCTGGCGCGGCCTGTCGGGCTTTGTCGCGCTGGTGCTGTTCTTCTACGCCATCGGGCGGCTGCCACTGGCCACCGCGGTTACCCTGAATTACACCGCGCCGCTGTTTCTGGCCGCGCTGTCCGCCTGGTGGCTGCGCGAACGCCACGGGCGGGGCTTGATCGGTGCGGTGCTGCTGGGTTTTGTCGGCATCGTGCTGCTGTTGCGCCCGCAGGTGCAAGGCCAGGACTGGCTGCCCGCGCTGGCCGGGCTGGCGTCCGGGATGCTGGCGGCGGTGGCCTATGTCAACGTCAAGCAACTGGGCCGGCTGGGCGAACCCGAATGGCGGGTGGTGTTTTATTTCACCCTGCTGGCGACCCTGGGCGGCGGCGCATGGATGGCGGTGGCCGGCTTTCACCGTCCGCTGGCGGGCGACTGGCTGTGGCTCGCCGGCATCGGCGTCACTGCCACGCTGGCGCAGCTGGCACTGACGCGTGCGTACCATCGCGGCCGCACGCTCATGGTCGGCTCGCTTGCCTACACCACGGTAGGGTTTTCCGCCCTTTACGGCGTGCTGCTGTTCGACGAACGGCTGCCGCTGCTGGCCTGGATCGGCATGGCGGTG
>JAHJNP010000058.1 GCA_018820745.1 Gammaproteobacteria bacterium | reverse complement strand
CCAACGTGCTGACCTTCGAATACGGCGAAATCGGTCACGATGAATCAGGGCGCGGCGTGCTCGGCGGCGACGTGGTGATCTGCGCGCCGGTGGTCGAACGCGAGGCACGCGAACAGAACAAGCCGCCGAAGCATCATTACGCGCACCTGACCATCCACGGCGTGCTGCACCTGCAGGGCTACGATCATATCGATCCGGCCGAGGCCGACATCATGGAATCGCGCGAAATCGCTATACTGAAGCAGTTTCATCTCCCCAATCCCTATCTTTCCTGACCATAGCCCCCCATGGAGTCCGACAGTAGTAGTCATAAACCGAGCTTGCTCGAGCGCATCTCCCACTGGCTGATGCGCGAACCCGAAGACCGTGAACAGCTGATCGAATTGCTGCACGGCGCCTACGAAAACAGTTTGATGGATGCCGACGCCCTGGCGATGATCGAGGGCGTGCTGCAGGTGTCCGAAATGCGCGTCGGCGAGATCATGATCCCGCGCGCGCAGATGGACGTCATCGACATCAACGATGCGCCCGAAGTCTTCATCCCGCACGTCATCGAAACTGCGCACTCGCGCTTCCCGGTCATCGACAAGGACCGCGACGACGTCATCGGCATTCTGCTGGCCAAGGACCTGTTGCGGCATTACGCCGAGTCCGACAGCGACATCCGCGGCATGCTGCGCCCGGCCGTGTTCATTCCCGAGTCGAAGCGGCTCAACGTGCTGCTGAAGGAGTTCCGCTCCAACCGCAACCACATCGCGATCGTCGTCGACGAATACGGCGGCGTCGCGGGCATCGTCACCATCGAGGACGTGCTGGAGCAGATCGTCGGCGACATCGAGGACGAATACGACTTCGACGAAACCGAGGACAACATCATCCGCGAAAACGAAGGCGTGTTCCGCGTCAAGGCCGGCACCGAAATCGAGGACTTCAACCAGACCCTCGGCGCGCATTTCTCCGACGATGAATTCGACACCGTCGGCGGCCTCGTCGTCTCGCGCTTCGGCCACCTGCCCAAGCGCGGCGAATCGGTCCAGTTCGACGGCTTCCTGTTCAGCATCCTGCGCGCCGACAGCCGCCGCCTGCACGCCGTGCGCGTGACCCGCCTGCCGCCGCCAGAGGACGCGCAGCTGCCGCTGGCGTAGCCGTCACCTTTTGTAGGCGCGCCTACAGGCTGTGCCGGCGATCCCCGCGTGCAAACCCCGCCAGCGGCGCGATGCCGCCCTTGGCGAACCCGATCACCTTGAACAGCTCCCCCATCTCGGCCGGCGACACCAGCCGCTGCACCGCATTCGCCTGCGGCAGATACGCTGCCGCATCGGTCGGCGGCGTCTGCATCAGCAGTTCGGTCAGGCCGCTGTTCAGCAGAAAGCTCGCCTGGCTGGTGTAGCCCGCGAGCGCCAGTCCCGCCGCCGCTCCTGCCCGCGCCACCGCGCTGAAATCGACGTGCGCGGTGAGGTCGCACAAGCCCGGCAGGTAGAACGGATCGTCCAGCGCATGGTGGCGGTAATGCGCGCGCAGCGTGCCCATGTGGCGCTGCGGGTGGTAGTACTCGTTGGCGGAAAAGCCGTAGTCGATCATCAGGATCAGGCCGCGATCCAGGCATTGCGCGAGCGAGGCGGTCAGCGCGTCGGCCGCCAGATTGATTTCGGATAGATAGCCGGGTGCGAGATTCAGTGTGTCGGCCCGGGCGCGCAGCAGCGGGTCGCCGATCGGACGGTCCTGCCAGGCGAACGCATCGCCTTCGAGCACCACGCCGCGAGAAAGCGGGCCATCCTCCGTCCAGTGCACCAGCGCCACCGGCAGCGCGTCGAGCACCTCGTTGCCGAGGATGACGCCGCTGAAATGCGCGGGCAGCGCGTCCAGCCAGTGCACCCGCCCGGCGAGCTGCGGCAGTTCGCGCGCCAGCGTGTCCTGCTGGCGCGCGCGCAGGTCGGCACTCACTTCCAGGATGCAATAACGCGCCGGCAACGCATCGAGGCGTTCCAGTTCGCCCAGCGCGTCCACCGCCAGCCGGCCGCTGCCGGCGCCCAGTTCCAGCACCTCGCCATCCGTTGCCGCCAGCACCGGCGCGATGGCATGCGCCAGGGTGCGGCCGAACAGCGGGGTCATTTCCGGCGCGGTGACGAAGTCGCCCGCCGCCCCGAACTTCATCGCCCCGGCGGCGTAGTAGCCCAAGCCGGGCGCGTAGAGCGCCGCTTCCATAAACTGCGCGAACGAAATCCAGCCGCCGGCGGCGTCGATCAGCGCGCGTAAATGCGCGGCCACGCGCTGGCTGTGGGCAAGGGCATCGGGGGTGGGGACGGGCAGCATGGGTCGGACAGTTCAGGGATAATGCGGAATGGCTGGATAATCCAGAATCGAGTGACTATAAGGGCGAATCCCGATGCAAGGCAAAGTCGTATTGATCACCGGCGGGGCCAAACGGGTGGGTGCGGCGTCGGCGCGCCTGCTGCACGCGGCCGGCGCCAACCTGATGAT
>JAHJNP010000057.1 GCA_018820745.1 Gammaproteobacteria bacterium | reverse complement strand
ACGTGCAGGTAGGTTTCCTGCTGGCCGGCGAACGAGGCGTAGGGCAGGTCCTCGGCGGTGGCCGACGAGCGCACCGCCACCGACACGTTGTCGCCGAGCGCGGCATAGGCGGTGCGCAGGCCCGATTCCAGATCAGCCGGCAAGGCGGCCGCTTCCACCCAGCCGCGGATCTCCGCCCCCGCCGCGGCCAGCGCGGTCACGTCCGCCACGTCGAGCGCGGTCAGCCGCATATCGATGCGCGCACGCAAATCGTTGTGATCGAGAAACTCCCAGAACGCCTGCGCAGTGGTGGCGAAGCCGCCCGGCACCTTCACCCCCGCGCCGGACAGATTGGCGATCATCTCGCCCAGCGACGCGTTCTTGCCGCCCACGCGCGGCACATCTGCCATCGACAGGCTGTCCAGCGGAACGATATAGTCAGTTGAAGTCGGCATAATCCACCTTATGAAAAACCACAGCGTTTTCTGCGTATCCGATCACACCGGCGTCACCGTCGAAGCGGTGGCAAAGAGCGTGCTGGCGCAGTTCCCTGCACTTGAGTTTAGCCTGATTGCGCTGCCTTTCATCGACAGCCCGGAAAAGGCGCAGGCTGCTGCCGCGCGGATTGCCGCCACCCCCGACGCGCTGGTGTTTTCCACCCTGACCGACCCGGCCCTGCGCGCCGTCCTGCGTGACAGCCGCGCCAGCGTGTTCGATGTCTTCGACCTCATCGCCCCCGCCGTGGAAAATGCCTTGGGGCAGGCCGCCACCCCCAGTGGCGGGCGCACCCACGGCATGGCGAACAACTACGAATCGCGCATAGACGCGGTGAATTTCAGCCTGGCGCTGGACGACGGCCTGCAGCCGCAGCGGCTCGACCAGGCCGACCTGATCCTGGTCGGCGTCTCGCGCGTCGGCAAAACCCCCAGCGCGCTCTACCTCGCCCTGCAATACGGCCTGCGCGTCGCCAACTACCCCCTCACGCCGGACGACCTCGAACAGAACAGCCTGCCCGACGTCCTGCTCGCCAACCTGCCGCGCCTGCGCGCCCTGACCCTGTCGGCCGAACGCCTCGCCGCCATCCGCCAGGCGCGCTACCCCGACAGCCGCTACGCCAGCCTGGCGCAGTGCCGGAGCGAACTCGCCGCCGCCGAGCGGCTGTTCGCACGCCACGCAGTGCCCGTCATCGATTCCACCCGCATGTCGGTGGAGGAAATCGCGGCGCGACTGCGGCACCCCTGAACGTCCGCCCCAAAGTCGGTCCTCAAGTTTTTCGCGTTCCGCCCGATTACCAGACATCTAGGCGTCGATTTGGCTGTGGCTAGAATCCTCACCCCCATGTTGAGTACCAGGAGTGTCAGATGTCTAGCCCCTTACCTTGCACCGGGTCGCGCGTTGCGACGCCGTTGCGTTTGCGTTCGTTTTCACGTGCCGCAAGGCATGTGCAGGTGATTCAGTGGCCGCACGTGCCGGCTATTCAGCCCGGAAAGCCATCGTAGCTTGAGCCGTTATCATGCACGTCAGCCCTGAAGCCCCGCCAGCCAAGGCGGCGAGGCGTAACGCCAGCCCCACCGCCTGGGAATGCATGCTGTTCACCGGCTTTGTAATCCAGTTGTGCTGATCCTGTTCGTCACTTCCATTGGCCTGCAGCAGCTGCGGATGACCGCCAACAACCTCAGCACGGTTGTGGATGTCCACATGCAAAAGCTGAGCCTCACCAAAACCATGATGATCGCCGCCCGCGAGCGCACCGTCAGCATGTTCCGGCTGACGCAAAGCAGTGATCCGTTCGAGCGTGACGAGATGTTTATGCAATTTAATGCGAGCGGCTCGGAATTCGCCCGGGCGCGGACGACCCTGCTAGGCACTAGGCATGCCCCTGGGCGACCGGGAGCGTAAGTTGATTGCGCTGCCGGGACAGCAGACCGGCATTGCCATGCCACTTCTCTGCAAGCTGGCCACGAAGTCCTGTCACACATCCCCCCGGGCGATGCCCCTGGGAAACCATTACGCTCCAGCGCTTCAGATTTGTCTGAATCTGCCGAAACAACACTATGTAGCTACCCCGCAAAAGGAACTTGGTTGATGTCCGAAGAAAATCAGGGTCTTACCCGCATGATGGAAAGTGACGATAACTTCGAGCCAACAGTCTGGATTGAAAACCTTGTCTCAATCTTGGCCAGCTTCCTGGCTGACCCGCGCTTACGTTATTCACAAGGCGTACAACCCAACGTTGTCGACGGCGAGATTTGCCTGGTGGTGGCCGCCTGGCTGGAATCCACCGATCGCGCCACGTACGACCATGTTATGGAGTTTGCCCAATCCAACCAGTTGAAAACCAAACTGGACCGCCGCACCGGCGAGCGGGCCATGCAAAAACCGGCCTGATGCACCCGCGCTGAACACCCAGAAAATCAGACCAGACGCTGCCGCACAGCTTCGAAAACGGCTATCGCCAATGCCGCCGAGGCATTCAGCGATTCCATTTTTCCCGGCATGGGAATCTGAACCGTTGCGGTTGCCGCGGCACGCACATCGTCCGACAGCCCGGCGCCTTCGTTGCCCACGATAAAGGCAAGCGGGCCCGTCAGATCGCTTGAAAACACACTGCGGTCTTCAGCCAGCGCAAGGGCAAGGCTTTGTCCCTTGAATTGCGCGCACCAGGCAGGCACTTCCACCCCCCGTTCGATCGGCAACACAAACTGCGCACCCTGCCCGCCACGCAGCGCCTTGGGCGACCACGGGTCGTGGCACCCTTTGGACAGCACCGCCCGCGTGGCGCCCGCCGCCGCACCGGTGCGCAGCATGGAACCGAGGTTGCCGGGGTCCTGAATATCTTCCAGCACGATGATGAGCGGCGTGTCTTCACGTGCAATGGGCGACAGCCAGGCCGACTCGGCGAGCAGGCCGGTGGGGGTGGAAACAGGCGTGAGTTCATCGAACAAGGCATCCGGCAGGGCGATCGCCTTGGCAGCCGGGCAGCGCACGCGCCATTGTTCAAAACGTCCGGCATCAAACGATGCCGCTCGCACCAGGGTATGCGGCTGCCCGCCCGCATCGAGATACGCCGCCAGCAGATGCTCGCCATCCAGTAGCGTCATCTGCGCCTCGCGTCGCGCACGGGCCGATTCGGCGAGCTTTTTCAGGCGCTTGAAGATGGGGTTGTCACGCGAGGTGATGGATGTTTCGCTCATGCGCGGATTATTGAATAGAAATTCAAAAAACTGAATTTCCATTCAACAACAGCCGAGCTTGAATGCTATGGATTCGACACACCGCGATTTCTGCAATCGCTACTCAATTAACAAAAAATAGCAGCCTCTTTCAGGAACTCAGGTGTCGAATCCATAATTGCGATTCGCTGCGACAGGCTACACTCATACCATGCGCATCGCCCTCATTACCCCCTACGGCCGCGAACATCGCAACGGAAACTGGCACACCGCCGCGCGCTGGTCGCGCTTTCTGCGCGAGGCGGGCCACACGGTGCGGACGCAGGTGGAATGGGATGGCCGCGCCGCCGACCTGATGCTGGCGCTGCACGCGCGGCGCAGCTTTGCCTCGATCCGCGCGTTTGCCGAGCGCTTCCCGACCCGCCCGCTGCTGCTGGCGCTGACCGGCACCGACCTCTACCGCGACATCCACGAGGACCGCGACGCCCAGCAGGCGCTGGAACTCGCTCACCGCATTATCGTGCTGCAGGAACGTGGCGTCGACGAACTGCCCCCGCATCTGGCTGCCAGGACGCGGGTGGTCTATCAATCGGCGCCCGACATCGCCCGCCTGCCCGCGCCCGCCCATCCCTTCGAGGTGCTGGTGATCGGCCACCTGCGAACGGAAAAAGACCCGTTCCGGGCGGCGCTGGCAACGGCCTACCTGTCCGAGCAATCGCAAATCCGGGTGACGCACCTGGGCGGCGCCCTCTCCGAGGACATGGCCGAAACCGCGGAAATGGCGCAAGGCAAGCTGCCGCGTTGGCGCTGGCTCGGCGGCGTGCCGCACAGGACGGTGCTCAAGCACCTGTCGCGCGCGCGACTCATGGTCATCAGCTCGGTACTGGAAGGCGGCGCCAACGTCATCTGCGAAGCGCTGGCAGCGGATGTGCCGGTGCTGGCCTCGTACATGCCCGGCAACGTCGGCATGCTGGGCAAGGACTACCCCGGCTATTTTCCGGTGGGCGACGAGCGGCGACTGGCCAGACTCTTGTCGATGGCCGAAACCGACCCCGATTTTTATGCCAGCCTGCTCAGCCACGCCCGCCAGCGCCGCGGGCTGATGCGCCCGGAGCAGGAAGCCAGCCGGCTGCGGCAGGCGGTGGCGGAATTCGAGCAGCCCCCAAGATGAGGCTCAGCCCTCGGCAAACAATATGCCGAACATGCGCGCGCGTTCGACTTCGCTCAAGCCACGCAGCACCCGCACCGCCTCACGCGCAACCCGGGCGTCGCGCGTGATCGAATACTCGATCGCGAGCGCGCGCCAGACATCGGCCAGCGCCGGGTCGGTGGCCTGCAGCTTTTGCAGCGCCTGCGTCACCCCCGCCTGTCCCTTCGTCAGATAAAACGTCAGCCCCAGGTTGTGCCAGGCCTGGATGTAATCGGGGTCGATCTCCACCGCCGCGCGGTAGGCCTGCATCGCCTCGCGCGGACGCCCGCTGTCGCGGTAGGCATTGCCCAGGTTGTTGCGCGCCCATACGTCGCCGGGCGCAATCCGGACATTCTGCCGATACGCCGCGATCGCCTCGGCATGCCGCCCCATCTCGCCCAGCGCGCGCCCCTGAACAAACCAGGCCAGTGGGTTTTTCGCATCTCCCCGTACCCAGTCCCGGCCCCACGCCAGCAGGCCCGGCCAGTCGCCGCGCTTTTCCAGCGCCTGCGCCTGGCGCACCCACTCGGCCTGCGGGCGCGCGGCAAGCGCCGCCTGGTCGCCGCCCAGGCCAAACGTCTGGGCGGCAGCCGCCACCGGTCCTGCAAATGCAAGGCCAAGCAGCAACAGAAGTAAGAAAACACGGTCAGGCATGGGGAAATCGCAGATTCAGCCGCTTTGGTGATGGGATCGACACCCGTCATTTTACGCCGCGCTTGACGCATCGATTATGCTGTCGGGTCTTTCACCCCACGCTTCTCCCATGTCGACCTCCGAACATTTCATCCCCGGCAAGGACGCCTCGCTCGAAGCGTCGATCGCCACCCTGCAGTCCAAGCTTGCGGCGATCGGCTTCCACATCGAGGAGCGCTCCTGGCTCAACCCGGTAGAGGGCGTCTGGTCGGTGCACATCCGCGACCGCGACTGCCCGCTCCTGTTCACCAACGGCAAGGGCGCCACCGAACTGGCCGCGCGGGCGAGTGCGCTGGGCGAGTATTTCGAGCGGCTGTCGACCAATTACTTCTGGACGCACTTCTATCTGGGCGAGACCCTGGCCGAACGCGCCTACACCCATACGCCCGACGAGCGCTGGTTTCCAGCGGCCGACAACGCCTGGCCGGAACAACTGCTCACCCCCGAACTTCACGCTCACTACAACCCGGACAAAAGTGTGCGCGCCGACCAACTGGTCGACCTCAACTCCGGTAACGCAGAACGCGGCATCTGCGCCATTCCCTACCAGCGCCTCGCCGACGGCAAGACCGTGTATTTCCCGGTCAACCTCATCGGCAACCTCTACGTCAGCAACGGCATGTCCGCCGGCAACACGCTGAAGGAAGCGCGCACCCAGGCGCTGGCCGAAATTTTCGAGCGCCACATCAAGTTCCGCATCATCGAAGAGGGCCTGTGCCTGCCCGATGTGCCCGAAGACGTCATCAACCGCTACCCGCACATCGCCGCTGGCATCCGCGCGTTGCGTTGCGCCGGTTTCGGCATCCTGGTGAAGGACGCCTCGCTCGGCGGCCAGTACCCGGTGATGAACGTCACCCTGCTGCACCCCAACGACCAGGGCTGCTTCGCCAGCTTCGGCGCGCATCCGCGCTTCGAGGTCGCGCTGGAACGCGCGCTGACCGAACTGCTGCAGGGCCGCGCGCTCGACTCGCTGGCCGGCTTCCCGGCGCCGGGCTTCGACGAGACCGAAATCGCCGACCCGCAGAACCTGGAAATCCACTTCGTCGATTCCAGCGGGGTGATTTCCTGGCAGTTCCTGCGCGACACCCCCGACTTCGAATTCGTCGACTGGAATTTCGGCACCACCACCGAAGAGGACTACGCGTGGTCGGTCGACGCGCTGCACGCCGAAGGCCACGAGCTCTACGTCGCCGACTTCACCCACCTAGGCGTCTACGCCTGCCGCATCCTGGTGCCCGGCGTCTCCGAGATCTACCCGGTCGAGGAACTCGAATTCGAGAACAACAGCGTCGGCAACCTGATCCGCCCGGCGCTCGCGCACCTGCCCGAACTGACCGACGACGAATGCGCCGCGCTGTTCGACCTGATGGTGGAACTGGAACTGGCGGACGACCGCCTGGTGACGGTGCTGATCGGCCTGGCGCCGGATGCCGATTCGCCGTGGACCGACCTGCGCGTCGGCGAATTGAAGTTGCTGCTCGCGCTCGCGCTCGGCGACGACGACGCGATCCGGGAAGGCTGCACGTGGATCGCCCAGTACGGCCAGCGCAGCGACGCGCGTCTGAAGGTCTACCGCTGCATCGCCGACCTCACCCAACTCGGCGACCCCAGCCCCTTCGAGCCTGCGCTGGCCCTAATGTACGGCCGCGAGACACTGGAACAGGCATTCGCGCTGTTCAATCAGGATGAGCGGTTTTTCGGGTTGGCGAAACTGGGTGACAATTTCGAGGGCAGCGCGATTCATCAACGCTTGCTGGAGGCGTATCGAAAGGTGCGGGGCTAGCCCCCGCATTTCCTTCGCAGCCCATGCAGGTTGGGCAGCAAAAACCAACAACTTTAGTGCTGGTCCACCTATGTGGTGGATATGTCGGGCTTCATTTCATTGAGCCCAAGCCACGTGGCATGAGCGCCCCGGCCTATTCACCCTTGAATGATGGCGATCAATGCATTGCGCACTTCATTCAATCGAACTTGCGCGACCAAGCCTTCCGCTGAAGCAAACAAGGAAATGTTGGCGGTGAATAATTTACCGGAGCGAGCATAGCTTGCTCGCTGCAGGCCGCCCGCAGTGAAATCCTCTTGCGCAAGCAAGATGGCATGCGGGTCGGCATAAGGATTGCTGGTGATCTGGCAGGCGATCCAGTCGTCGCGTCCTGCATCGGCAAGAGCAGGGCGGGCCGCAGCTTGCTGCGTGTGAGGTCCGAAAACGGAAACGGCAGAAGGATTACTTGGCCAGCTGCAAATGCGCCCATGCTTCGTCTTCCTCGGGTTTCAACCAGTCTTCCGCGAGCGCGGCTTCGGCCAGCTGCAGCGCTTCGTCAACCGGCGGCCTCAGGAGCGTGAGCAACGCACGTCCAGCGGGAATCGTCTGCACGGGTTCCATAGGATGGATGTGTCCCGTTGCGTCAATTTCAACTTCGATGGTCTGCAGCATGGCGGCCTCCTTCGGGCAGTGCGCCTATTCTATGCCTGCGGGCAATTT
>JAHJNP010000056.1 GCA_018820745.1 Gammaproteobacteria bacterium | reverse complement strand
GGTGCCGTCCATGTTGATGGTGGCGCCCAGCGGCACGCTGAAGGAGGCGACGCTGTTCTTCACGCCCATCTTGTATTCCACGGTGTGCAGGGTGACCGGGATGGTGGCGCCGGAGCTGGCGGTGGAAAACGCGAACGCCGCCGGGTCGCGCATCTTCTTCAAAAAGGTGAGCGGGTTGAGCGAGGCCAGCAGGCGCAGCAGCAGCGGATAGGTGCCGAACAGCTGGATCGCCAGCGCGGTGGTCAGGGTGAGGAAATAGGCCGCCAGCGGCAGCAGCAGGTCCAGCCCCTGGGTGGCGAAGGTGCGGGAAATCAGCGCGAACACGCCGTAGGGCGCCAGCCGCATGATCCATTCGACCATGTGCATGATGACCACGTTGAGGTCGGTGAACAGGTTCAGCACATGCTTGCCGCGCGCGCCCGACATCGTGATCGCAATGCCGAGCAGCAGCGCGAACACGATGACCTGCAGCATGTTGCCTTCGGCCATCGCCGCCACCGGGTTGGTCGGTACCAGGTCGATCAGCACCTGGGTCAGCGGCGGCGCTTCCTTGCCGGCAAAGCTGGCAGCCGTCTCGCCGGCGTCGAATCCCTGCCCGGGCCCGACCACGCCGGCCAGCGTCAGCGCAATCGTCACCGCGATCGCGGTCGTCGTCAGATACAGCGCCAGCGCCTTGGCGCCGATGCGGCCCAGCGCCTTCAGGTCCGACAGGGCGGTGACGCCCACCACCAGCGACACCAGCACCAGCGGCACCACCATCATCTTCAGCGCGGCCACGAACACCGAGCCGACCACGTGCAGCAGCCCGTCCACCACAAAATTCTGCATCCAGGGCGCCGCGCCCAGTTGGTTGATGGCAACGCCAAGCACGATGCCCGCGAGCATCGCTATGACGATCTGGCGGGTGAGGCGGTGAGATTCGGGTGCGGCCATGTGGTTACCATGCAGGCGTCGACTTGACGCGAGTTTAACAGGGCGATGCCGCCGGGCTGTTGCACGACGGACAGGCGATGTTATCCTGAACCTGTGCGCGCTTGCCCGTGTCTGTAAGCTTCAATCAATGTCCATCCCGTTATTTTTCTCACTAAGCGACAAACCCATGACGACCCCGTATTTTCTGCAGCGACTCGTATTGCTTTTCAGCGTGCTGATGGCGCCCGCCGCCTGGAGCGCCGACATCGTTCCGCCGCCGCCGCAACTGGCGGCCAAATCCTGGGTGCTGATGGATGCCGCCAGCGGCAGCATCCTGGTCGACCACCAGGGCGCCACGCGCCTGCCGCCCGCCAGCCTGACCAAGCTGATGACCGCCCATGTCGCCGCGCTGGAACTCCAGCGTGGCCGGATCAAGGAGGACGATCTCGTTACCATCAGCGAAAAAGCCTGGCGCATGGGCGGCTCGAAAATGTTCGTCAAGGTCGGCAACCAGGTCGCGGTGAGCGACCTTCTGCGCGGCATCATCGTGCAGTCGGGCAACGACGCCAGCATCGCGCTGGCCGAACATCTCGCGGGTGGCGAGGACACCTTTGCCGCACTGATGAACCAGGAAGCGAAACGACTGGGCCTCGCCGACACGCATTTCCTCAACGCCACCGGCTGGCCGGCCGAAGGCCATTATTCGAGCGCGCTCGACATGGCCAAGCTGGCGCGCGCCATCGTCATCGAGGATCCCGAGCATTACGCGCTGTATGCCGAAAAGGAATTCGTCTGGAGCGGCATCAAGCAGCCGAACCGCAATCTGCTGTTGTGGCGCGACCCGACCGTTGACGGCCTGAAAACCGGTCACACCGAAGAGGCCGGCTACTGCATGGTCGCCTCGTCCAAGCGCGACGGTGTGCGTCTGGTCGCCTCCGTGTTCGGCACCAACAGCGAAGCCGCGCGGGCAACCGAGACCGCCAAGCTGCTGGCCTACGGCTTCAACTTCTTCGACAGCAAAACCTTCTTCAAGAAGGGTGAAACGGTGCAAACCCTGGCTGTCTGGAAAGGCGCTGCGCGCACCGTCAAGGCCGGCGTCGCGGCCGACTTCGCCGCCGCGCTGCCCAAGCGCACCAGCGGCGAGTACCAGACGCGCGTAGTGCTGGCAGAGGAGGCGCCGGTCGCACCCATCGCCGCCGGCGCACCGCTGGGACGCGTCGAACTGATGAGCGGCGACGGCAAGGTCGTCATGCAGGCGCCGCTGGTCGCGCTCGAAGCGGTCGAGGAGGGCGGCTTCTTCCGCCGCGTGTGGGACAGCATCCGCCTGTTCTTCAAGGGGCTGCTCGGCTGACGCCAAGCGCCGCACATGCAGCTGAAAGCGGCCCCTGGAAGCGGGCCGCTTTTTTATGGCCGCCAGCACAATGTGCTCGCGCCTTTAAAACATACCCTGCAACCACGCTTTGGATTAAATTGTCATCAATCCGTGAAAGATTGCGGTAGCACGCGCTTGGATCAGGCCCATGACAAAAACACTCAAAGCCATTACCTATGCCGCCGGCGGGCTCATCGGCCTGCTTGTCCTTGCCGCGATCGCCCTGTCGCTTTTCCTGGACATCAACGCCTACAAGCCGCGGCTGGAAGCGGCCGTCGCGGCCGTCACCGGGATGGAAGTCAGCGTCAACGGGCGTCTGGGAGTCGACTTCTTCCCCGGCTTGCAGGTCACGCTCGAAGACCTGCATATCCGCAACCGGGGAACGGAACTCGTCACCGTAAGCAAGGCCCGGATCGGGCTCGATTTTATCGCCCTGCTCAACAAAAGTGTCCGGATCAGGGAAGTCGTGCTCGAACACCCGGGCATCACCATCGAGCGGGGCCGCGATGGCCGGTTCAACTACGAGAGAACGGACACGGTTCGGGGCCCCTTGCCCGGCCTGAGCCTGGCAAAACTATCTTTCACCGACGGCACGTTCCGCTATGTGGACAGGCAATCCGGAAAAGGCTTCGAGG
>JAHJNP010000055.1 GCA_018820745.1 Gammaproteobacteria bacterium | reverse complement strand
CGTCGAATTCTGGAACGCCTTCGGCAAGGTGCTGAAGGAAGGCCCGGGCGAGGACTATGCGAACAAGGAGCGCATCGCCGCCCTGCTCCGCTTCGCCTCCACCCACACCGACAGCGACGCGCAAGTCGTCTCGCTCAAGGACTACATCGGCCGCATGAAGGAAGGTCAGAGCGCGATCTACTACATCACCGCCGACAGCTTCGCCGCCGCCCAGCACAGCCCGCACCTCGAAATCTTCCGCAAGAAAGGCATCGAAGTGCTGCTCTTGTCCGACCGCGTCGACGAATGGCTGTCGGGCAACCTGAACGAGTTCGACGGCAAGCCGCTGAAGTCCGTCGCCAAGGGCGGCCTCGACTTAGGGGATCTGGAAGACGAAGCCGAGAAGACCGCGCAGAAGGAAGCCGAGGACGCCATGCGTCCGCTGGTCGAGCGCATCAAGACCACGCTCGGCGAGCGCGTGAAGGACGTCCGCGTCACCCACCGCCTCACCGACTCGCCCGCCTGCCTCGTCACCGGCGAAGGCGACATGAGCGCCAACCTCGAACGCCTGCTCAAGGCCGCCGGCCAGGCCGCGCCCACGGTGAAGCCGACTCTGGAAATCAACCCCTCACACGCCCTGGTCACGCGGCTCAACAGCGAATCCGACGAAGACCGCTTCGCCGACTGGGCCAACCTGCTGTTCGAGCAGGCGCTGCTGGCAGAAGGCGGCCAGCTTGATGATCCGGCGAGTTTTGTGCGGCGCTTGAATGGGTTGCTGGCGATGTTGCCGGGTTGATCGACCCACAACCAGTCAAATTGGACGAAACGCGCATGAATGCTCCGAAAGCGGTTCATTCATGCGCGTTTTTATTTGGGGTATGCTCCAAGCGGCAATTTAATTGAAGCTAACCCCTTTAGCTCGGTGAGGGAGCCACGAATGCTGACCGATATATTCGCATACCGCTATTTGGATCAGCCGATATGGTCGCAGCACACCGAGATAGAACAACGGCTACTGAACCAGGCGTTCGGTATTGTCAAAGATGCCTTGCCTTACTACACGTCGGACGGCAAGGAGAATGAAAAGAATAAAGACAAGTGGAAAATACTCCATGATCGGCTGGGGCGTGAGCTAGGCGTCAACGAACTGTCTCAGCGGTACTACTCCTACACGCAGAAGAACCTACTCGGGCAGGAGCTCCCTGTATCAGGCTGGCACAGCTTGGTGCATGTTTGTGATCAATTCGTTAATGCGAAGTACACAGGCCAATACGACGTCGACCGCTTCATCAAGGAGAGAATCAGCTTCGTCGAACTTGCTTTGAGGCTGCGAGGCGAAGAAATCGCGCTCGCCAACTCGCAGCTTGGCGCAGCCTTGGCGCAGGCTGCAATACGCGATGCAACTACGCGGCCTGGCCTTCGAATTCCTGGTAGCGCAGTGGATGGGGCCAAAGCCTTGAACGCGACGATTAACTCGGTCTATGAAGGTCAAGTTGAAGAACTTAATGAACGTTTCCGGCGTGCTAAAGCGCCGCTCACTTATCACAACGGGTTCATCCAATTCGCGATGGATTCACAGATCGAGAAGCACATAGCTAAGCCATTCTGGGACCTTGTGGCAGACCCGCTTTGGAAGAACGTTGATATCGACATGAAGGAGGCACTTGACCGCCGGGACTCCAACGATAAGGATCCAGCTATCTTCGCAGCCAAGGCACTTGAGAGCACCATCAAAATTGTGTCTGCGACAAATGGCTGGACACGAGGCACTGAGAGCGGCGCGGCCCAATACGTCGACAATCTAATAAGCAAAGCCAATGGTAGCTACTTGGATGTATGGGAAGGCGACATGATCAAGGATTACTTCCGCAAGGTACGGAATTCCGTTGGACATGGGCCCGGCTCAGAACCTATGCCAGAGTTGACCTTGGCTCAGACAGATTGGGCGATAGAAACTGCGATGTCATGGGTGCGAACCTTGGTCAGACGGATGTGAGAACAATCAAAGGGGCCAGGCTCGAATTGATCCTTGACATGGAAATTATTCGAGCCAGGCCCCTTTAATGCAAAGATTCAATTAGAACAAGCCGCCCCTTATTCGAATATAAAATATGCAAGGAACGCTCTGTGCCAGACTACCTTAACCACTTTCCTGAACCGTTCCTCGAAGACATGGTCCAGGGCCGCTGCCTCCCTTTCATTGGAGCAGGCTTCTCGCTCAACGCGAAGATACCCAAAGGCAAGAAGATGCTCGATTGGGATGGCCTCGGAAAAAGGGTAGCTGCGGCACTCCCAGAATACCAATACACATCGGCAGTTGAGGCTTTGTCGGCCTACTCGCACGAGTTCACCCGGGTGAAGCTAGTAGAACTTCTTTCCTCGGCGTTGCTGATAACCACGATCCAGCCAGCAAAAACACACGAGGAATTCTGTAGGCTTCCCTTCGAGCGCGTTGTAACGACCAACTTCGACTTTCTCTTGGAACAGGCTTACGCGCGAATCAGCAAGTACTGTATTCCGCTGATCTCCGAAGACCAGTTGGCTGTAGGCGACTCGCAGGCCGGCGTTAGGCTCCTCAAATTGCACGGAGACCTTCATCATCCAAATCGACTGGTAGTTACGGAGGAAGACTATGATGCCTTCCTAACCTCTCTTCCCCTACTGGCTACGCACCTTTCAAGCCTTCTGATTGATCACACCGCATTCTTCATTGGCTACAGTCTCGACGATCCTGACTTCAGGCAAATCTCGCAAGTTGTAAAGGAAAGGTTAGGCGCACTACGTCGTCCCGCATACGTCCTTCAGGTCGGTGCACCTGCGCATACTGTCGCGCGTTACGAGCGCCGAGGCGTGAAAGTGATCAACCTCCCGAAGACCCCGGCTCGTTCATATGGCGAGATCCTAGAAATCGTCTTCCGTGAACTCTTAGAGTACTGGTCATCCAAGGTCATATCACTTAGCACGGCCACCGAGCCTGAACCGCAAGCCGAGCTATCTCTCCCCTCCAGCGCTCAAAGTCGTCTGGCATTTTTCTCGGTACCAACCAGGTACGCTGCTGTTTACAAGGCCCGCATATACCCAATCGCGGAACGGTACGGGTTTAGCCCCATTATGGCAACTGATGTTGCTGCCCCTGGCGACAATATTATGGCCAAGGTCTACGCGCTAATCGAACGCTCCGCCGTCGTGGTCGCCGATCTCAGTTCGCAAAAGACGATGCAGGAAGTCGGCATGGTTCTGTCCAAGGAAGGAATGGCGAAACCATTGATCCTAATCACCGAAGATCAGGCTAGTGTCCCCTTTGATGTCGCAGGTCATCTCGTCATCAGGCGACCTCGCTCCTTCGATGAGGACTCTCCCACTTTCATCAAGGCTATTGAGGCTGCTTTTTCTGACGCTTTCTCGCGAATCTCACCATCTCTTGAAGACGAACCAAATCGACTCGTTGCGAAGAAGGAATATCGCGCTGCTGTTATCGCCGCCTTTTCACTTCTTGAGCACGATCTTCGACAACTATTCGAACTATCAGGTTTAGATATTTTTGCATCTCGTTCGAGCCTTGGAATGCTGCTCGAGTATGCGCGAAAGGAAGAGGTATTTTCGGTCAAAGAGTATCAGGGCATCCGAGCGCACATGATGGTAAGGAATCGAATCGCTCACACACGCGGCGAAATAACTGCTGCACAGGCCAAGACAATCGTTCGCGAAATCGCGACGGCATCGGCAAAGCTACGAAATGCGAATCTAACCCGTCGTTCAAGCAGCCCTAGCGCATAAAACGGGACAACAATAAGGGACAGTCCACGGTTTTAATAAATGGAAGACACCATATCCCCGCTTCAGGCTACAGGCTAGCCAGGAAATTCAAGGGACCGGGCTCGAATACTTATGCGCACAGAAGGCACGCTTACAAAATGGAACGATGATCGCGGCTTTGGATTCATCACGCCCACTCAAGGGGGGCCAGAGGTATTCGCCCACATCTCCGCCTTTCCCAGGGACGGTCAGCGGCCCCGTCTCGGCGAGCGTCTTTCCTTCGAGATCGGAATCGGCAAGGACGGGAAGCAGCAGGCAAAGAGCATTGCGTGCCCCATCCGCCCGGCCGAAAAACCTTATCGCCTCAGCGAACCGGCTAGACGCCCCCCCAAACCCGGACTGCTGGGGCGCCTCATTCCGCTTGCGTTTGTAGTCGCCCTGGGTGCCTACGGTTATAACGAGTACACCCACCGCCCAACGCCACAAACAGCTTACGAAGCACCCTCCCGCGAGGCAACAGCCCCCAGCCCTTTCCATTGCGACGGCCGAACCCATTGCTCGCAAATGACCTCCTGCGCCGAGGCGGCGTTTTTCCTGAGCAATTGCCCGAACGTCGAGATGGATGGAAACCACGATGGCGAGCCATGCGAACGACAGTGGTGCAATTAACTAAAAGCAACGCAGCGGACTCAGGTTTTGCATTACCGTATTGCACTGCAATAGCAGACCCCGACTTCGACGTTCAGCTCACACGTTCTAAAGAGAATACGCATGGAATTTTTTAGCGGAATCCAACACCCCCACCTCGACATCCCTGCGCTCAAGAACCTGCTGACCATCGACAACCTGCCAAGTCTGTGCGCGTCCATCAGTTCGACCACGCCGGACAGCGACAACGCCGGCAATATCTACTGCCTCTGGGGCGCGTTCAGTCTGCGGCGCGACGAGATTCGGAACGGTGTCCGTTATGCGCTGCTCGACTGCCCGCATGCCCTGACATGGACGATCACCGCAGACGAGGCGAATGAGGCGCTGATCGTTCACTGTACGATCGACAAGGCGCAACCCGATCCCGAATTCGCCGAGTCGATCGAGATGTTCGTTTCGGACTGGTCTGATGGCATGCGCAACGCGCTGGCCAGGCAAGCAGGCTGCTTTACGCCCGGCGTGGCAGGATCATTTACCCAATCAAAGGGGGCGGGTTCGAACTGATCTTTGACATGGAAATTATTCGAACCTGGCTTCTGCAATCTCACTGGCAAGAATAAAAATACCGGCGCAAGACAAATGAGTTCATTCAGACCCCATTTGTCTCCAGGCCTTCGGGTGTGAAGCGCACCGTATTCCCCATCCGCCCGCAACGACATCAGCTGAGGTGGCGGGACGTTTCGGCCGAGGCCAATACCTCGCCGGGATGGCCGCCGAGGCTGTAGGGAATGCTGACAAAGGCCACCGAGAAGACCATGAGCAGGGTGCCGAGGGTGACGGCTGCGAGTCTTTGTACGAAGTCCATTTTGTTTCTCCTGAAAGTCGGCGCGATGCGTCGATGGCTTGCAGGATAGTTGCCGCGGATTAACTGCGACTTAAGGCGCGGTCAGTCTTATACGCCGCAAACGGCGAGGATGACGCGCAGGTTCGGGCTGGCGGTCTGGACAATAGGGGATAGATCACGGTTTCGCACCATGCATTGCCCCCTCGCTTTAGCACACACCGCAGGCTCTCAGGACAAGAACGCAACGAAAGAACGCAACGGGGCCAAGTCTTGCAATAACACATTTGCTCGTGTCGGGTTTTAGGCGTAAGAAGTGCCCTCCGATGATGTAAAACAGCCGCTGCATGCAAACCCTTTTCTCCCTGATCGAATCCCCCTTCCACCCCGATTTCAGTGCCCTGTATCAGAAGCTGGACATTGCGGCGCAGCGTTTCGACTCTGCCCGCAATCTTCACCGGGCGTTGCAGAAACAGCCGCCGGACTTTTTTGTGGGGGAGTTCATTTACGGCTGGGGCAACAATTACGCCGGCGCAAACGTCTCGAACCTGGACGTCACGATCAGAACCCTGCAACGCTTTGCGCCACAGGCGAAGATGATTGTGTTCATGCACCCCCGTGAAGAAGACCATATCGGCAAGCTGCTGGAGCTGTTTCCCATCCATGCCGTGTTGCAATACCCGGTGAGCGAGCAGGCGATGCAGGCCGCCTTGCAGGGGTAAATCCGTTGGCAATACAGCCGGATCTGCTTTTTTGCCGTCTGACAACAAATACAATTGGGTCGGTTCAGACACCCTTTATCCAAAATCCTAGGTAAACAGCTGTGCGCTATCAGGGAAAGATCACTGACTGGAAGGACGACAAGGGCTTCGGATTCATCACGCCCAACGGGGGTGGCCAACGCGTCTTCATTCACATCAAGTCATTCTCGAACCGGCAGCAGCGGCCCGTCGGAAATGAGCTCGTGACCTACGAACTCACGCACGACACCAAGGGTCGGCCACAAGCCAACAGCGCCGCGTTCGTCGGCAGTCGGGTAACGCCGGGCAGCCGGGCAGGCCAGGCCAATGCGCCTCTCGTTTTGGCCAAGGCGCCTCTGCTTTTGACTGGGGCTTTTCTTGTCTTCGTTGCAGGGTCGGTCTTTGCCGGCAAGTTGCCAATTGCTGTTGTGTGGGTCTATCTGGCGGCCAGCTTTGTCGCATTTTTCGCGTACGCGCTCGACAAGTCGGCTGCAAGAGACGACCGGTGGCGGACCAAGGAAAGCACCTTGCATCTTTTTGCCCTGGCAGGCGGCTGGCCGGGCGCCTTGGCTGCGCAAAGACTGCTTCGCCACAAATCCAGCAAGCCATCATTTCAATTCATGTATTGGGTCACGGTCATTCTCAATTGCTGCGTCCTCGCTTGGTTCTTCTCAACTTCGGGTGCCGAGGCGCTACGTTCCATGCTTGGCACGGCATGAGCATCACCCCTTTCCAGGCGCTGGCCTGCCCGCTGGACGGCTCGCCCTTGCATTGCACCGGTTCCGCATGGGCCTGCGCGTCCGGCCACAGTTTCGACATCGCCAGCCAGGGCTACACGAACCTGTTGCCGGTGCAGCACAAGCGCTCGCGCGATCCGGGCGACAGCAAGGAGATGGTCGCGGCGCGGCGGCGCTTTCTGACGGCCGGCTTTTACCAGCCGATTGCCGCTGCGGTGAGCCGGGCCGTGTTGGGCGATCTGCCCGCTGACGCGAACATCAGCTGTCTCGATGCCGGGTGTGGCGAGGGTTACTACATGCGCCAGCTGGCCGCGGCGGTGGGGGATGAACAAACGCTGGCGCTGCTGGGGCTGGATATTTCCAAATGGGCGGTGTTGTCGGCGGCGAAACAGGACAAGCGACCCAGCTGGGTGGTGGGCAGCAACGCCAACCTGCCGGTGCTGTCGGGCACGCTGGATCGGGTGCTGTGCATGTTCGGCTTCCCGGTGTATGCGGAGTTTGCGCGGGTGCTGAAGCCGGGCAAACTTCTGGTGCAGGTCGATGCCGGGCCCGACCATCTGCGCGAACTGCGCGAGATCATCTACCCCAGCCTGAAGCCGGAACGCCCGGCCGACCTGCAAACCCCGGCAGGCTTCAGCCGCTTGCCGACTGAAACGGTCCGCTTCTCGATCGAGCTGACCAGCGCCGGGCAGATTGCCGATCTGCTGGCGATGACGCCGCATCTCTTCCGCGCCAGTGCCGAGGGCCGCGCGGCAGCCGCCGCGTTGACAGCGCTGTCGCTCAGCGTGGATGTTCGCCTGACGTGTTTTGAACGGGATTTGAACTAATGGTCCGCAAGCGCTTGTGGGTCACCGCTGGTTGATGCCGATCCGCCCCGGCCCCATGAGCACCAGCGCCACCGCAGTGAACAAAAACATGCCCTGCAGTTCCAGCGCCCAGCCGCCGTTTTGGGTGAGGCTGGTGAGTTCGCCCATGTGCGCGAGCGCAAAGGCGAACAGCATGTTGGCGGCGATCAGCGCGGCGCCGATGCGCGCGTAGAAGCCGATGATGAGCAGGAGCGGCCCCAGCACTTCACCCGCATAGACGCCATAAGCGACGAAGGCGGGCATGCCCATGCCGGTCACCATGCCCTGGATCGGGTCGATGCCGTGCCTCAGCTTGAAAATGCCGTGGAGCAGGATCAGGATGCCAAGGGTCAGACGCAAGACCAGCTTGCCGATGTCGTTCAGGTTGTTGTGCATCGCTACGCTCCTGGTTGGGAATCAAGTTGTCGATTCCACCGCCAGCCGAGGTTTCAGGCTGGCAAGTCGTTCCGTTACGGAAAGATAGAAGCTGAAATCCCTGCGTCAAATGATTGGGCAATTTTGCCTCAGTGCGGACTCTGCCTTTAAACTTCTCTATTTCGAGCACCGAGCGACGCGGCGAACCCGTTCGTCGGGTCGATTTCAGGAACGCCCAGCCAGGGATCCGGCCTTGCCCCAACCGTTAGACACCAAGCAATGAACGCCCCGCTGATCATTTTGATTACTTCGTGTTTCGTGGCGCTTGCCATGGCCGGGGTGATGTTTGTCATTTCGCGGACTTACCCGAAAAACATACGAGGGTTGACCGACTGGAGCCTGGCGGCGCTCATCATGGGACTCAGTCTGCCCCTGCTTATCGCCAGGGGTCATGTTCCAGACCTGTTCAGCGTTGTTCTCGCCACGCTGATGATCCTGGCGGGCTTCATGCTGATGAACGCCGGCCTCCGGAAGTTTTCCGGGACACCGGCCAGAATCCACCGCGCCTGGCTAGGCCTGTTTGTTCTTGCTTATGTTTCGCTGTTCGCCTGGTTCACCTATGTGCAGCCTGATGTCGCGATGCGGGTGGCGACTCTGAACCTGTTCACCCTGGTAGTGATTTTCGATCTGCTGAGGATTGCACTGAAGCAATTGCCGGGAACGGCGGGCCGCAATGTCCTGGTCTTTTCGCTGACGATCCTGATCGGGGCGCGCGTCGTCCGCCTGGCCAGCCTGATGCTCGGACTCGATCAGCCTACCGGCATTTTCGACGCCTCGGTCTCGCAGCTGGTCTATCTCGCGATCCCCACCATCATGATTCCGCTTGGAACCATCAGCTTCGTCCTGCTCGCATCGGAGAAGCTGCGCCGGGATCTGGAATTTACGAGCCGCTACGACGATCTGACGCAATGCCTCAACAAAAGGGCCGCCATGGAAGCGCTGCAGCGGGAAATGGCCCGCGCCAGGCGCCGCGGCAACAACCTCTCGATCATGCTGATCGACCTGGATCACTTCAAGAACATCAACGATACGCACGGCCATCTTGAAGGCGACAGAGTACTGGTCGATTTTTCGAGGCGGGCAAAAT
>JAHJNP010000054.1 GCA_018820745.1 Gammaproteobacteria bacterium | reverse complement strand
GATTCGCCGAGCACCCAGCGCACCGCGTCGATCACGTTCGACTTGCCGCAGCCGTTCGGCCCCACCACGCCGGTCAGCTGCGCGGGAACGGGAATGACGGTGGGATCGACGAAACTCTTGAATCCGGCAAGTTTGATGTGGGTTAAACGCAAGACAGCGGAACCTTGGGTTTTATAATGGGGTCTCCAAACGCCCCTGGGGGCGTTTTTATCGCCGCCATTCTACACCGAGCTCTTTTATGTCCTCCACGCCCGCCAAGACCCTGGAAACCTTCCCCAATCCGAAACCGGGGCGCGACTTCCACATCCACATGGAAGTCCCTGAATTCACGTGCCTTTGCCCCAAGACCGGACAGCCCGATTTCGCCACCCTGATCCTCGACTACATCCCCGACAAGACCTGCGTCGAGTTGAAGAGCCTGAAGCTCTACATGTGGAGCTTCCGCGAGGAAGGCCATTTCCACGAGGACGTCACCAACCGGATCCTCGATGATTTGGCCAAGGTGACGAAACCGCGTTTCATGCGGCTCACCGCCAAGTTCTATGTGCGCGGCGGCATCTTTACCAACGTGGTCGCCGAATACCGCAAGAAAGGCTGGGCGCCGGCCCCGCGCGTCGACCTCACCCAGTTCGAGCATCAGTCGAACACGCGCGGGTAATCCATTGTATTTTCTTGGAATTGACTTCGGAACCAGCGGCGCGCGCGCCTGCGTCATCGACGCCGAAGGCGCGGTCATTGCCGAGGACACGCGCGATTTCGGCGAACTCGCCGAGTACGAACGCGCCGGCATCTGGCGCGAGGCGCTGTGGGATCTGGTCGCGGCGCTGCCGCCCGCGATTCGCACGCAACTGTCGGATATCGCGCTCGACGGCACCTCCGGCACCGTGCTCGCCTGCGATGAGGCGCTGGCGCCGCGCTACCCGCCGCTGCTGTATAACGACGACCGCGCGGTCGACGAGGCGAAACTGATCGCGAAAACCGCCACCCCGGGCCACCCCGCCGCCGCCGTCACCTCGGGGCTGGCCAAGATGCTGTGGCTGAAAAAGCGGCTCGGCCTCACCGGCGCGCGGCTCTATCTCAACCAGGCCGACTGGCTGTCGGGCCTCTTGACCGGCCGGGTCGGGATGACCGACTACCACAACGCCCTCAAGATGGGGCTCGACCTCGACGCGCTGAAATGGCCGGAATGGGTGACATACCTGGCCGACATCGACTACCTGCCGGTGCCGATCGCGCCCGGCGCCCGGCTCGCCACCGTGTCGCGCCCGCGTGCGCGCTACCTCGGCATCAACCCCGGCTGCATGGTGCACGCCGGCACCACCGATTCGATCGCCGCGTTTCTGGCCGCGGGCGTCAGCCACAGCGGCGACGCCGTCACCTCGCTCGGCAGCACGCAGGTGCTGAAGCTCCTGTCCGATACCCGGGTGGAATCGACTGAACACGGTGTCTACAGCCACTGGTTCGGCGATCGCTGGCTGGCGGGCGGCGCGTCCAATTCAGGCGGCGCGGTGCTGCGGCAGTTTTTCGACGATCGCCAGTTGGCCGCACTCAGCGAAAGAATCGATCCGACCGTCGCCAGCTTGCTCGACTACCTGCCGCTGCCGAAACCCGGCGAACGCTTCCCGATCAACGACCCGCAGCTGTCGCCGCGTCTCACGCCGCGCCCGCCCGACGACGCCGAATTCCTGCACGGTTTGTTCGAAAGCCTCGGGCGCATCGAGGCGCGCGGCTATGGCCTGCTGGCCGAACTCGGCGCCTCGCCGCTGCGACGCGTCGACACTGCCGGCGGCGGCGCGCAGAATGTGGCCTGGACCTGCATCCGCCAGCGCTTGCTCCAGGTGCCGGTCGCGCGCGCCGCCCATACCGAAGCCGCGTACGGTGCTGCGCTCCTGGCACGCGACGGCCAGCAGCGCTTCGCTTGACGCCTTCCGCACATTCGCCTCATCCGCTGCAGTCGCGGTATTTGTCCTATGTTTAATCATCGCGCCCTAGGCAAAGGGCGCCATCGCCGTTGAGGGAGGCCGCCATGTATGTTCCTGCTCGAGTAACCCACGCACCCGACCCGAAATGCTGTTTCTGCGGCCTCAGGCCACGCACACGAGGCAATGATGCACTGCGCCTCGTCTTTGTCGTGCTGCTTCTGCTGCCCGTGGCCCTGATGCTTTTGGGCTGAGCGGCCTCATTTCACGGCAATTATCCGCAGGCTTGGCGTTTTCGACGGAACAGCGCCGTCGACCACCGGCCTCGCGAAGCCCGCTTACTGTGGACCGTGTTTGAACGACACGTATGCGCGCAGCCCGCCGGCGATTGAGCTTACGTTGGTATATCCCAGCTTTTCCAGTTCGGCGACGGCGCGCGGTCCGCGCGTGCCGCCATTGCAGTAGCAAATCACTGGCGCATCCTTGTCAACTATCGATGCTGCAGCCTGCTCGGCCAAAACCGAGAGACTGATGTTGACCGATCCGGGAACATTCGATTTCGCGTAGTCATCCGGCTCCCTCACGTCGATGATGAGGGTGCCGCCCGATACCCTTTCGTCTATCTCGGTCGGACTCACCTGGGGCGGAACTGCGTTTTCATTTTCAGACTGGCGATCCATGCTGTTTCTCCGGGTTGCTTAAAGGACTGGCTGCTAGCCGAACGTGTATTTCATCCCGGTCGCGTGCCAGTGAGCCGCCTCTTCCTCCAGCGCGCGCTGGGTGAGCGGGCGCGACGCCAGCCAGCCTTCGGGCAGGGTCAGCCGAAAACGCTTGCTGCTGGCGTCCACTTTCACATCGGGCAGCGGGGCGTCAGCGCGGCTGCGACACAGGATGGCCGCCTGGCGCAGCAGCCAGACCAGCAGGCGGTCGTTGTCGGGCAGGACGGCCTCAGCGGAAAACTGCGGCAGCTTGGCCAGCGCGCCGCGCTGGGCGCGCGCCAGCAGCGCCAGGCGCGCCTGGTCGGAACGGGAAAACCCCGG
>JAHJNP010000053.1 GCA_018820745.1 Gammaproteobacteria bacterium | reverse complement strand
GATCTCACCTGGCAGCCGACCTCGTTTTCAAGGTGGCGCGCCTGCGACGGCGAGATTTCGTGGTCGACGAAGAGGACGTCGATCGGGTGGGGGGAAACATCGTCGTCCAGCCCCGCAACGAACGTGGAAAGCCGATGCAGGGGGTTCTGCGGCACCTGGCCGGACCCGCTTTCACCGTCCGTTTCGCCACGCACGAAGTGGCGGATCTCCTGCCGCTTGCCGGCGCCCAGATACGCCGTCGAGTCGAAGCCGGATCGCTTTTGCGTGAAAGTGCGGGTGATCGTGAACCCCAGTGTCTTTGCCAGCTCGCGCAGCTCGGTCAGCGACGCCTCGAACTCGACGTCGCTGACGCTGGGCAGCTGCACCGCCGCCACGATGGCATACCGGGGGTTTTCCAGGGCTTCTTTTTGCATGCTACGTTTGCTTCTGTTGAGTGGGCGAAGCCGGATAGTACCTGCCAATGCGATCGCCGCCGTCATTGAGCATGCGCAGGCCGCAGGTTTGAGCTTTTCACCCACCCATGCAACTAATACGGGCCATCCGCGCCTTTAATTGATTCAGCTAATTAATTGAACTGTAGCCCACAGCACATTGATAACAAATGATTTCAAGGCATGCCGGCTCGTTGCTGCCAGCCCACCTGGTATTCAGGATGGGGCGTGACGCGAATTTCGTGGGATCGACACCTGCTGTCCGTCCCACGGTTGGTGCGCGCGATCGCGCCCATGCGAAGCCGCCCGCCGCAGCGGGCATAATCAGCCCTTTCGATCCCGAAGCATCCCCATGACCGCCCCCCGCCTGCCCATCCTGTCCCTGCTCGAAACCCGCGTCCTCGGCGTGCTTTGCGAAAAACAGCACACCGTGCCCGACACCTACCCCCTGTCCCTCAATGCCCTGGTGGCCGGCTGCAATCAGAAGACCAGCCGCCATCCCATCATCGAAGCCAGCGAGGCCGATGTGTTGTCCGCCATCGACAGCCTCAAGGGCCCGGCCCTGGTCGTCGAGTCCAGCGGCGGCCGCGTGACCCGCTACGCCCACAACATGGAGCGGGCTCTGCGCCTGCCCTCGCAGTCCATCGCCCTCCTCACCGCGCTCATGCTGCGCGGCCCGCAGACCGCGGGCGAATTGCGCATTAACAGCGAGCGCCTGCACCGGTTCGCCGACATTTCGGCGGTGGAAGGCTTTCTGCAGGAGCTGGCCGAACGTCCGGACGGTGTCCTGGTGGTCGAACTGCCGCGCCAGCCCGGCTCCCGCGAGAACCGCTGGGCCCACCTGCTTTCCGGCACGCCCGCCATCGAGGAAATCCCGGTCTCGGTTTCCCCGGCAACCGCTTCCGCCGCCGACGTCACCGCAGGCGAGATCGCCGCGCTCAAGGCTAACGTGGCCCGGCTGGAAGCGGAAGTTGTTGCATTGAAGGGCCTGGTGGGCAAGCTGTGCGCGGAACTCGGCATGACGGATCAAGACGGCTGACTCGGCGGGACCCTGCCTGGCCGGTTATCCAGCCCGCCCGTTCCTGCCTATAGTAGTCATGGAGGCCTCCCGGGCTGCGTCAGAGCGGAATTCGCCAGAATCGATAGATTCAAGCCCGCTGTCTCTATTGAACATCAAGATCAAATACGCGCCATAACAGACTGATTTTTTTGCTTATTCACATCCGCGCTATTCAGCCGACGACGAACAGACGCTGAATTATTTTCAACAGGATTTCCATGCACTCGCATCGTCCTTCATTCATCCCGGAACTGGCCAATCGGGTTTTCGGCGATCCGACCAGGGCCTCCGACTGGCTCGACCGCCCTTGCGTGCAGTTGGGCGGACATACTCCGCGCGACATGCTAGGCAGCGACGATGGCGTGCGTCGCGTTGAGGAACTGCTGCTTCAGCTCGATGATGATCAGCGGCTTGGCCCGGGCTGAAGCAGACCGCCTCATCCGGCCGCGCAGGCTTGTCCATCCGGCCTTGAGATCTGGGCGGTGCCGGTGACTGCCGGCATCGCCACTACAGGCCGCCCCCCTGAGCCGTTCGACGATGCGGCGCCTCCGTCTGCGGTCGGCCAACGGCGAGGTCTTGCCATGCGGGCAAGTAAAACCCGAGGGCAGCAATACCGACCTCCCCCATCGCCCTTTTTGCCGCTTCAGATCGCCCAGCGTGGCGCGGTAGATGCCCTTTTCATCGCTTGTCCTGATATCACTTAAATGGGCGGGTAGCGCGGTGTTACAGACCGTATCCCTTGAGCAGCTTGATGACGCGGCGTTTCTGGCTGCTGTCGGTGAGCGGCGATGTTTCCAGCCATGCGGGCAAGGCAAACCCGGGGGCCAGCATTCTGATCTCCTCCGCCGCCCACTGCGCCGCTTCGGCATCGCCCCGGGCGGCGTGGGTCGCCGCAAGGAAAATCCGCGTTTCCAGATTGGCCGGGTTGCGCGCCAGGGCCTTATTCAGGTTGAGCAGCGCCTGTTCGGTTTCGCCCAGGAAGAAATAGGCCTCCCCCACCGTCATGTAATAGAGATAGCCGGCATCCGGGTTGAGCCGCATGCCGTATCGCAATGGAGGAAGTGCTTTGGCCGGCTCGCCGGCATAGCCGTAGACCGCTCCCATCAAGCCGTAGCCATCGGCATAGGAGGGATCGAGCGCGATGGCGCGCTTCAGGTGCTGGAGAGCCTGCGCGGGTTGGTGGCGCTGCATGTGAACATAGGCGAGCACCCAGTAGACCTCCCGCACGTCAGGGTTGATTTCCCTTGCGGTGTTGGCCAGTTCCATCGCGTGTTTTAGCGCATCGGCGCCGGCGCTGCTCCACTGATAGCGGTAGTCGTTTGCGTAGGTCATCGCCAGCCCGCCATAGGCGCGCGCAAAGCCGGGATCGAGGGCGGCCGCCTGGCGGTAGAGTTCGCGTGCCTGGCGATTGTCGTCCGGCTGATGCGTAAGATGGGCTGCGTAGGCGCGCAGGAACAGGTCATAGGCCTTGAGGTTGCGGGTATGGCTGGAGGCCAGGCGCCGCCACTCGGTTTCGCTTACCTTGACCGCAAGCGCCTGCACCAGATGGTCGACGATCTCTTCCTGGAGGGCAATCAGGTCGCGCCGGGGCCGCACATAGCGCTCAGCCCAGAGTTGCCGGCCGGATGCGGCGTCCAGCAGCCAGACATTGATCTTGATGTTGTCCGGACCGGGCTGCACGTTGCCCGAGACGACGTAGCGCGATACGGCTCGCGTGCCCGTCGCACCTGAGAGACCGGCTTCGAGGGGCGCGCGAATGACGCGAATTTCACTCAGCTGAGCAAGATCGGTGGCGAGATCAGCGGCAATTCCGCGAGCCAGGTAATCCGGGCTGTCCTCCCCCAGCGAATCGAAGGACAGAACGGTGATGGTGGGCATGTTGCCGAATGCCACGGTCTCGACAGCCGGGGGCGCCGGCAATTCCCGCGCAAACCTGAGCAGTCCCAGAGCCGTGAAGTAAGAGACGGCCGCCACGGCGATCAGCAACGCCAGGCCGGCAGCCCATGCAAGCCGCTTGGTATGCGATACGCTCGCCGGAGCCGATCTTTCCCCGCTGCGGGAGGCGGAAACGGGCGCATCACCCTGCCCTGCCCGAACCTTGGCAATCAGGCGGTAACCTCGCTTGGCAATGGTCTCGATATAGCTCGGTGAGCGGGTGTCGTCACCCAGCGCCTTGCGCAGCTTGATCACCGCCTGGGTGAGAGTGTCGTCGCCCACCACGCTGCCCGACCAGACCGTGGCCAGGAGCTCTTCCCGGCTGATGACTTCGCCCGCGCGCCGGGCAAGCAGCAGCAGAACGTCCATGGCCTTGGGCTCGAGATGCAGGGTTTCCCCACCCCGGCTCAGCCTGTTCGTCGCCGGATCCACCCGCCATTCACCGATGCGAAGCCCAGAGGCATCGGCGTGGGGGGCATGCGTGCGAGGGGAAGACGATGAAAGTCCGTTCATGGGTGCCTGGAACCTATTGAATTCAGGACAAAATCTTTCCTTAGTCGAAAGATAGCCATTCCTTAAGGAATTTCCTATCGAGCTCGCCTAGCGTGACCACAGGCACGGGAGAAACCCCGGTGCAGAAGAAGACCGGCCCGTTCAGCCGGGCCGCCACACGAAACCGAAAGGAGACCGCCATGAACACCCGCCCCCTGATTCCAGCTTTGGTCCTTGCTGTCGTTCCCGCCCTCGCCCACTGCCGTGCACTACGTCGACGGAGCCGGGAAAGGACGGCCCGCGGCGGGCTTGCGCGGGCCCTGTGGCTGGCGTGCCTGCTGGCGACCGCGCCGCTCGGCGCCGCGTCCCGGGACGCGCCCTTCGACGACGCCGCGATTGTGCGCGCGGATGACCCGGCGTGGTTCAAGACGAGTTTTCTCGACCTGCGCGACGATCTGGCCGAGGCGCGTGCCGCCGGCAAGCAGGGCCTGATGGTGCTGTTCAGCACCGAAGGCTGCGCCTACTGCAAGGCCTTCATCGAGCGCAGCCTCAAGGATCCGGCCATCGGCGCCCGAGTCCGTGAACACTTCGACACCATCCACCTGGAAATCTTCGACGATGCCGGGATGAAGGACCAGCAGGGACGCAGCCTGCCGGTCAAGGACTTCGCCAGGCGCGAGGGCGCGGCCTTCTCGCCCACGCTGTTGTTCTACGGGCTGGACGGCAAGCGGATGCACCGGGTTGTCGGCTATCAGTCGCCGGAGCGCTTTCGCACGGTGCTCGATTATGTGGCGGGCGGACACCATCGAACGCTCAGCTATCGCGACTACCTGGCCCGTCAGGCATCGGGGCCGCCCGCTGCCGGGCAGCCGGCCGCCCTGGTCCGCGATCCCCTGTTCGACCGGCCGCCCTACGTCCTGGACCGCCGCCGCCCCGCCGGGAAACCCCTGCTGGTGCTGTTCGAGCGGCCGGGCTGCGAGGCCTGCCGGGACCTCCATGCCGACGTGCTGAGCGATCCGGAGGTGCGCACCCTGCTGGCCCGCTTCCAGGCCGTGCAGCTGGATGCCCGCGACGCGACCACGCCTGTTCTCGCGCCCGACGGGCGCCGGCTCACGCCGCTGCGCTGGGCGGAGGAACTGGGGCTGGCCCATCTGCCCGCGATGATCTTCTTCGACGAGGCCGGCCGGGAGGTGCTGCGCAACGACGCCCTGAGCTACCGCCAGCGCACGCAGCGCTCGCTGCAATACGTGCTGGACAAGGCCTACCTGCGCGGCATCCTCTTCCAGCGTTATAGCCGGGAGAAGAGCATGGAACGTCTCAAGGCCGGGCAGCGGGGCGGCGCGGATTCAAACTGAAAGGCGCTCGAGTGGAATTCGGACCCATGAGCTACATCCTCGCCCTCGCAGCCGGGGCGCTGTCCACCCTGGCGCCTTGCGTGCTGCCCCTCATTCCCATCCTGGCGGGCAGCGCGCTGCTGGCCCATCGCCTGGGGCCGCTCGCCCTGGCAGGCGGCCTCGGGCTGTCCTATGCCGTCGTCGGCATGCTGCTGGCCAGCGCCGGAACGATAGGCGGCCTCGGCCAGGGCACGCTGCGCGTGGCCGGGGCGGTCATCCTGATCGTGTTCGGCATTCTGTTGCTTGCCCCAGGATTGCAGACACGTTTCGCCGGCGTTGCGGCCGGCCTCGGCAACGCGGGACAAGGCTGGCTGGCGCGCCTGAGTCCCCAGGGGCTGGGCGGGCAGTTCCTGGTGGGGCTGGTGCTGGGGGCGGTCTGGAGCCCCTGCGTGGGACCGACCCTGGGCGGGGCCGTCGCCCTGGCGAGCCAGGGCGAACGCCTGGCCGAGGCGGCGGGGGTGATGCTGCTGTTCGGGCTTGGCGCCGCCCTGCCCCTGGTCATCCTGGGCAGCCTGTCGCGCGAGGCCATTACGCGCGTTCGCGGCCGCCTGCTGGCCGTCGGGCATCACGGCAAGACGGTACTGGGCCTGCTGTTCCTGGGGCTCGGCATCCTGGCGCTGACCGGGGCCGACAAGTCCGTAGAGGCCTGGCTGCTGGAACGGACGCCGGCATGGCTGACGGCCCTGACGGTGAGCCTGTGATGCGGCCTGCCGAATGCAGGAGAGAGCGATTCAGCTCTAACCTGTTGCTGCAATAAACTGATTTTATTGAAATAGTGTTGCTTGAATTTCATTGTGGCACTCAGTCAGTCTGCCCGCACCCGATTTCAGCCAGCAACGTGAAAATGATGTCGGGCGGCACCGGCTTGACCAGATGCTGGTCAAAGCCGGCGGCGACGGAAAGGCTGCGGGCTTCCTCATCGCCGTAGCCCGTCACGGCGATGAGGCAGATGGCTTCCCCCTGCTCCGCACGCAACTGCCGGGCCACCTCGTAACCATCCATCCCCTGCAGCCCGATGTCGAGCAGGGCGACCTGGGGCCGGAAGCTGCGGGCGATTTCCAGCGCCGCCTTGCCGCTGGCCGCCACCCTGACGTCATGGCCGTTGATCTGCAGCAACATGCTCATGCTATCGGCCACCGCGTCGTCGTCGTCCACCACCAGCACCCGGCAGTGCGCCGTGTCAGGGCTCGCAGCCGGCGCTTCCTGGTTGACCATGAGGGGGGTGTCGCACAGGGCGGGCAGCCAGATGGTG
>JAHJNP010000052.1 GCA_018820745.1 Gammaproteobacteria bacterium | reverse complement strand
TCGGCATGGGCCAGCTGGACGAACACTTCGAGGCGGTGAAGCAGGTGGCGGTGGCCGACCGGCTGCTCTTGACCAAGACCGACCTCGCCCCCGCAGAAACGGTGGCCGCGCTGCGCGAACGGCTGGCAACGCTCAATCCGGCTGCCGACATCGTGACCGTGACGCACGGCGAACTCGATCCGGCGGCGATCCAGAACCTGGGGCTGTGGAACGCCGAAACCCGATCGCCCGAGGTGGTGCGCTGGCTGAAGCCGCAGCGCTACCAGCCCGCTGCCGCCGGCAGGCTCGGCGGCAAGCCCGCCGCCGCATTGCACGATGCGCGCATCCAGGCCTTCTCGGTGGTGCTTGACGCCCCGCTCGACCGCTACGGCCTGCAGTCGGCGCTGTCCATGCTCACCTCGTTTCGCGCCGAAAATCTGCTGCGCTTCAAGGCGATAGTGAACCTGCAGGGCGAGGCGCAGCCGGTGGTGCTGCACGGCGTGCAGCACGTGCTGTATCCGGAGGTGACGCTCGACGCCTGGCCGGACGACGACCACCGCAGCCGCTTCGTCTTCATCGTGCGCGACCTCGAACCCGAATTCGTCGCCAGGCTGCTGGCCGACTTCTCCGGCGCCGCGCGCAGCGGGGCAGACACATGAACCTCGCGCAAAAATGCCTCGTCGGCGCGATCCGCGTGTACCAGCTGGCGCTCTCGCCCTGGCTCGGTCGGCAGTGCCGCTACCTGCCGACCTGCTCGGAATACGGCAAGGAAGCGATCGAAAAACACGGCGCACTCAAGGGCAGCTGGCTCGCCGCCAAGCGCATCGGTCGCTGCCGCCCCGGCTGCGACCACGGCTACGACCCGGTGCCGCCGGTCGATCCGCGCGAGTAAAATGCGCGCCATGTTGTTGCGCCGTCTGCTTCCCTGGCTGTTCGTCCTGACCCTGCTGTTCGGCCAGGCGGCAGCGTTCGCGCACGCGCTCGGCCATCTGGACCCGCACGATTCTGCGCTGCCCGACAAGGTCTGCGAAGTCTGCGTCGCCCAGGCCAGCCTTGGCAGCGCCGCCCCGGCGACGCTACTGGCCCTGCCTGTCGTGTCCGGCATCGACGTCGACGTGTCCGCCGAGGCGCTGCCGCCCGCCGCCGTCTCGGCCCACCACGCGCAAGCCCGCGCGCCGCCTGCCGCCATCTGAAATCCGGACCTGAAGCCGGCTGCCGCGAGGCCTGCCGACCGCGTTCTCATTTTTGATGGAGCTCAACCATGTTACGACCCGCCCTGCTGACGGCCGCGCTCGCGGCCGCCTTTCCGGTTCATGCCGACCCCCAGCTCGACGCCCTGCGCGCTGAATTGCAGGAACTGAAATCCGCCTACGAAACCCGCCTCCAGGCGCTGGAAGCACGGCTACAAACGGCTGAAGCCGAAACCGCCGACGCCGCGGCCAAGACAGACGCCGAACCTGTCCGTTCCGGCTTCAATCCGGATATCTCGCTCATCCTGCAGGGCCGCTACGCACACCTCGACGACGTCGGCGAGCGACGCATCAGCGGTTTTCTGCCGGCCGGGCACGCCCATGGCGCCCCGCGCGGCTTCTCACTCGACCACACCGAGCTGGTGATGTCGGCCAGCGTCGATCCCTATTTCCGCGGCTACGTCAACCTCGCCCTGCTGGACGAGGAAGTCGAAATCGAAGAAGCCTGGTTCCAGACGACCAGCCTCGGCAACGGCTTGTCGGCGAAGGGCGGCCGTTTCCTGTCCGGTCTGGGCTACCAGAACGAGCAGCACCCGCACGCCTGGGACTTCGCCGACAACAGCCTGATGTACCGCGCCCTGTTCGGCGAGGCCTACGGCAACGACGGCGTGCAGCTGAAGTGGGTCGCGCCGACCGAACTGTTCATGGAACTCGGCGCCGAGGCCGGGCGCGGCGCCAGCTTCCCCGGCACCGACCGCAACCGCAACGGCGCCGGCAGCTACACGCTGTTCGGCCACCTCGGCGGCGACGTCGGCGCCTCCCACAGCTGGCGCGCCGGGGTGTCTTACCTTCAGGCCAAGGCGAGCGAGCGCGACGGCGAGCTGGAAGACCTCAACGACGTGGAAGCCGGAACCCTGTTCTCCGGCACGAGCAAGGCCTGGATGGCGGACGTCGTCTGGAAATGGGCGCCTGACGGCAACGCAGCCGAGCGGAATTTCAAGCTTGCGGCCGAGTTCTTCCGCCGCAGCGAGGGCGGCAGCCTGCTGTGCGAGGACAACACGGCCGACAGCGGCGCCTGCAACGGCACCGAAGACGCCTACCACTCGCGCCAGTCGGGTTTCTATGCCCAGGGCGTCTATCAGTTCATGCCGCGCTGGCGCACCGGCTACCGTTATGACCGCCTGAATCCGGGCACGGTGGATTTCGGCGCCAACGGTGCCTTCCTGCCGGTGACCGACACCAAGCCCACGCGCCACTCGCTGATGCTCGACTACTCGCCGTCCGAATTCTCGCGCCTGCGCCTGCAATATTCGAAGGACAAGTCGATGGAAAGCGTCTCCGAGAACCAGTGGTTCGTGCAGTACATCCACAGCCTGGGCGCGCATGGCGCCCACCGCTTTTAAGGAGCACCCATGAATCGCATTTTGATTGCCTGCCTGCTGTGGCTGCCGATCGCCGCCCACGCGGCCTTGAACGTCTTCGCCTGCGAGCCCGAATGGGGCGCGCTGGCGCGGGAAATCGGCGGCAGTTCGGTCAGGGTCTATACGGCAACGACCGCCCTGCAGGACCCGCACCGCATCGAGGCGCGCCCCAGCCTGATCGCGCAGATGCGGCGCGCCGACCTGGTGGTGTGCAGCGGCGCCGACCTTGAGGCCGGCTGGCTGCCGGTGCTGCTGCGCGAGGCGGGCAATGCCCGCGTGCAGCCCGGCCGCCCAGCTTACTTCGAGGCCACCCGCTTCGTTGCGCTGCTGGAAAGGCCCGCAACGCTCGACCGCGCGCAGGGCGACGTCCACGCCGCCGGCAACCCGCACATCCACACCGATCCGCGCAACATCGCACGGGTCGGCGCGGCGCTGGCGGCACGCATGGCCGAGATCGACCCGGCCGGCGCGGCCGCCTATCAGGCGCAATGGAACGCCTTTTCCGCGCGCTGGAATGAAGCCATCGTGCGCTGGCAGCGGCGTGCCGCCCCGCTGAAAAACCTGCCGGTGGTCGTGCAGCACAAGTCGTTCAGCTATCTGCTGGCCTGGCTGGGGATGGCCGAAGTCGCCACGCTGGAACCCAGGCCCGGGGTGGAGCCCTCAGTCGCCCACCTGGCGCGGATCGCCGCGCAGCTGCAGGCCACGCCCGCCCGCGCCGTGCTGCGCGCCGTCTACCAGAGCCCACGCCCGGCCGACTGGCTGGCGCAGCGCAGCGGCATCCCGGCGCTGGCACTTCCCTTCACCGTGGG